>JASKZW010000056.1 GCA_030147425.1 Tissierellales bacterium | reverse complement strand
TTTAGAATATTTAAGGAATATTTAGAAGAAAGATATGGTAGGGAAGAAGCTAAGGAAAGAATCTATGTAACTACTGATAAGAAAAAAGGTGCTTTAAGGACTTTAGTAAATGAGGAAGGATATGAGAGCTTTATAATTCCAGACGGAGTAGGGGGAAGGTTTTCTGTTTTAACAGCAGTTGGACTTTTACCTATAAGTGTAGCAGGCATAGATATAGACCAGCTAATGGCTGGAGCTAGGGATGGGGTAGAAGAATATAATAGCCTAGACCTAGATAAAAATATAGCCTACCAATATGCCCTATGTAGAAATATATTAAATCGCAAGGGAAAGGACATAGAGATTTTAGCTAACTATGAACCGAGCCTAAACTATTTAAGTGAGTGGTGGAAGCAATTATACGGGGAAAGTGAAGGTAAGGATGGAAAGGGAATTTTCCCTGCATCTGTTAGTTTCACAACAGACCTACATTCAATGGGACAGTGGATCCAAGATGGAAAAAGAAATATATTTGAAACAGTTTTAAATATAGAAAATCCTTTAGAGGATATGGAAGTAAAGGAAGATAAGGAAAACCTAGATGGATTAAACTATCTAGTAGGAAAATCTATAGATGAGATAAACAAAAAGGCTATGGAAGGAACTATAATGGCCCATGTAGATGGGAATGTTCCAAATCTTTTAATTAGCCTACCTGAATTAAATGAATACTATTTAGGAAAGTTAATATATATGTTTGAAAAGGCTTGTGCTATAAGTGGATATCTTTTAGGAGTAAACCCTTTTGATCAAGAAGGGGTAGAAGCTTATAAGTCAAATATGTTTAAATTACTAGGAAAGCCAGGATACTAAAAAAGGACTCAGATGAGTCCTTTTTTTATATGGAAAAATAATAGGAATTTAAAAGATAGCTACTATTATATTTTAGAGCTAGTTGATAGAGGAATTTCTTTAAAGCTTTTATAGTATAGGTGCCCTTTTTATAGTTAGCTAAATATTTCTTATACTTAAGCTTTTCCTTTTCACTAGCTGACTTTTTAAAATAGCCCCAAACATGGTCCAGGCCATTTATGGCCCTGTTTTTTTCCAAGGGCAATCCTAAGGCTTGATCTATTAGTTTGTAAAAATCAAAAATAGGATAGCCTGACTTATCCTTAAGCAATTGTCTTATCTCATCATAAATTCTAGGACTTTTTTCTAGAACCGAGTACTTGTATAAGGCCCATTCTTGTTCTAAGTCTTTAATATTATTTTTATATAGAAGATTCTTAACTTTAATAGTAGATAGGTTTTTATCCTTAACCTCTAGCATAATATTTAAATCTAGATCTTCTACTGATTTATAGAAATAATAAAAACTTTCCAAGCCTATAGTTGGAGAATGGCTGCCTGGTTTTTTATTTTTATCCTGCTGGGAATAGTGGATTTTTTGCTGGCCATCCTTATCCTTCCAAGTTTTGCTAGCTAGGAGGATATTTTCCCTGTGGGACTTTGAATTAGACTTATTCACCTGGTGGTGGAGGGTATCATAGACTAGAGGGATATTATTCCTTAAGGCTATGGATAAAAGGTCATCAAAGTTATAGGACTTATCATCATTTTCTATAATAAGCCTGTCCCTTATATCTTGGTCTAGCTTTTTATAACTTTCTTCAAATCTTTTAATGGCCTTTTCTTTATCGCCATAAACCCCACCTATGTGGAGAATAATCTTATGGGAAGAATCTAAGCCTAGTAGATTCATTAGATCACAGTGGTATCTTAAGTCTTGAAAGCTTTTTTCTACAACTTCCGGCTTGTCTGAATTAATAACTGTATACTGGCCTGGATGCATAGAAAGTCTTAGCCCAGCTTTTTTCGCCTTATCCCCAAGTTTATTCAACTTATCCACAAAGACATCCTGCCAATTAAAGATATTATGTTCATAACTTGCAAAAGGAATAAGATCAGAACTTATTCTATAGGATTTGATCTGATTCTCTATATTATAGTCTAGAATATTATCTAGGGATTCTAAATTGTTTTCTGTTACTTTTAAAAAGTTCTCCTCATTTAAATTATTTAGCCTTAGGCTTTTAAACTGGCTATCAACTGGGCCTATATTCAAACAAGCATATCCTATATTCATAAAACATCCTCCTTAAATACAAAAAAGGTTTTACATCTAATTACTTAGTGTAAAACCCTCAAATTATACTATGGCTACCTTACTATTTTCTAAAATATTTTCCCCTACTAGGTGGACATCTCCTGCGCCCATAGTAACTACAGTATCTCCATTTCTAGTATAGGAAAGTATATATTCTTCAATATCTTGAAAGTCACTTATATATTCAACATCAACATTATTTTTCTGTAAGCAGGCTACTAAATCCTTTGAATGAACTTCCCCATTATCCTTTTCCCTAGCTGCAAAAATATCTGTAATAATTAGCTTATCCACATTATAGAAGGACTGGCAAAATTCCTTCATAAGAATCTTAGTCCTTGTATATGTATGGGGTTGAAAAACACATATAAGCCTTCTTTGAGATTTTTTTAAGGCGTCTAGGGTTACCTTTATTTCTGTTGGATGGTGGGCATAGTCATCCATAAAAACTACATCATCAATACTTCCCTTATATTCTAGCCTTCTGTGAGTTCCCTTATAGTTTTCCACAGCCCTAATAATAAGGTCTATGTCTAATCCTAAAATATGGGAGCTAGCTATACTAGCTAAGGTATTGTAGATATTATGATAGCCTAGTAATTTTAGAGAAACAGTTCTAGCTTTTTCGCCATTTATGTATAAATCAAAAACAGGAAAGCCTTCACTGTCAAAATTTATATTTTTAGCCTGGTAATCAGCTTCTTTATCTATGGCGAAGCTAACTATATTGGCCTTGGTTTCCTTTATCACCCTTTCTGCATAAGGATCATCCTTGTTTATAACAAGATGGCCACCTTCCTGTATGTTTTGAGTGTAGCCTATAAAGGTATCTACTATATGGTCTATATCTTTGAAGAAGTCCATATGGTCCTCTTCCATATTAAGTATTATAGCTATACTAGGGTGGTATTTAAGTACATTGCCCTTGTATTCACAGGCTTCAGTAAGTAAATAGTTCTTACTTCCTATTTTAACATTACCCCCTATTTCATCTAGATTTCCTCCTAGCAGTATGGTCGGATTTAACTCAGGTCTGTTTAAAATGCTACTTAGCATACTGGTTGTAGATGTTTTACCATGGGTTCCTGATACGGCTATAGAGTTATTATAGTTTCTTATTAGGGAGCCTAGAAAGGTTGCCCTATCAACTGTTTCAATTTCTTCTTTTAAAGCTGCATTTAATTCTACATTGTCTTGAGCTATTGCATCCGTATAAATAACTAAATCTATATTTGGATTTATATTACTGGCTGAATGTCCAATAAAAATTTTAGCTCCTAGCTTTTCTAATCTCTTGGTAGTTTGGCTTTCTTTTGAATCTGAACCACTAACCTTATAGCCCTCAGAAAGTAAGATTTCAGCTAGGCCACTCATACTAATTCCACCAATACCTATAAAATGTATATTTTCGTACTTCTTATCATTTATATAAAACTCAAACATTAAGTTAACCTCCCATAAGCTTATCTAAATTAAAATATTATCAGTCAATATCAAATTATATCATACTAAAACTATAATAAAAAGGTTTTGCCTTCCATATAAGGGTAGATTAATTTTAGGAAGTAAAGTTAGTATATAAAAATAAATTATAGAAAATTTGCTATAATAGACTAGTAAGTGGTTTTTTGCCAAAAATATAGGTGAATTTATGAAAAAAACTATAATTAGTGTGGACATATGGATAAAATAGGTTAAAATGTAATTTGGATAGATTTAATAAAAAGGCATAGAATAAAAAAGAGGTGTTAAAATATGGATATATCGATTATACTGGCAGCAGGTGAGGGTAGCAGGATGCAATCCAATAAGCCTAAGGTAATTCATGAGATATGTGGTAAACCTATCCTGAAATACGTAATTGATGCTAGTAAAGATGCCGGTATAAATAAAAATTATTGTGTAATAGGTCACGGTGCAGATGAAGTAAAAGCAGCAGTTGGTGAAGATAAGTGTGTAGATTATAGGATACAGCCAGTAGGGGAAGAACACCCTTATGGTACAGGTTATGCAGTAATGCAGGCAGAAGATGTTATAGAAGATGACAATACTGTTTTAATCCTATATGGGGATACACCTTTGATAACAAGTAAGACCTTAAAGGATTTTTTGAACTTCCATAAGGAAAACAATAATTATGGAACGGTTTTAACTGCCTATATAGAAGATGCAACAGGCTATGGCAGGATTGTAAGGGATGAAAAAGATGAAGTTTTAAAAATAGTAGAACACAAGGATGCAACAGAGGAAGAACTTAAAATAAAAGAGGTTAACTCTGGTATGTATGTTTTCAATGGTAAGTATTTAAAAGATGCCTTAAGCAAGATAGACAATAATAATGCCCAGGGAGAATATTACATAACTGATGTTATCCAGATATTAAAGGATCAGGATAAGAAGGTAGGAGCCTATTTAATGGAGGACCCTATTGAAATCTATGGAGTTAATTCTAAGGTTCAGCTGTCCTTTAATGAGAAAATAATGAAGAAGAGAATAAATGAAAGAGTTATGCTAGAAGGTGCAATACTTAAGGATCCGGAAAATACCTATATAGAAGAAAACGTTAAAATAGGTAGGGATACAATTATCTATCCAGGAGTTTCACTAAAAGGGAATACTGTAATTGGTGAAAATACTATTATAGAAGAGCATTCTAAGATAGTTGATGGAAAAATAGGAAATAATGTAAATATATGCTCTTCTGTTATAATTGATAGTAGGGTAGACGATAATTGCAAAATAGGGCCAAATGCTTATTTAAGGCCAGGAAGTTGCCTAGGAGAAAATGTTAAAATAGGTAACTTTGTTGAGGTTAAAAACTCAACTATAGGAGATAATACGAAGGCTTCCCACCTAGCATATATAGGAGATGCAAGTATTGGTAAAAATGTTAATATAGGATGTGGAACTGTATTTGCAAATTATGATGGGAAGAAAAAATACAAGACGATAGTGGGCGATAATGTATTTATAGGAAGTAATTCCACTTTAATAGCGCCAGTAGAAATTGAAGATAGTGGTTTTGTGGCAGCAGGATCCACTATTACAGATAAGGTAGAGAAAGAGAGTCTAGCTATAGCAAGGGCTAGGCAAGTTAACAAAAAAGATTGGGTAAGTAAAAATAACTAAGAGGAGGAATATAAAGTGAGTTTAGGAAGAGGTCCAATAAAGGTTTTTTCAGGAAATGCAAATAGGGAGTTATCAGAAAACATATGTAAGGAATTAGGAGTTCCTTTAGGTAAGTGTGAAGTAGGTAAGTTTAGTGATGGGGAAATATTTGTAAATATTGATGAAACTGTAAGAGGTAATGATGTTTTTATAATCCAACCTACTTGTAGTCCAGTAAATGAGCACCTTATGGAAATGTTAATTTTAGTTGATGCATGCAAGAGAGCTTCAGCGGGAAGAATTAATGCAGTTGTTCCATATTATGGTTATGCAAGACAGGACAGAAAGACAAAATCAAGGGAGCCAATAACAGCTAAGTTAGTTGCAGACCTTTTAGAAACAGCAGGAATAGACAGGGTTGTAACTATGGACTTACATGCTGGACAAATACAAGGTTACTTTGACCTACCTGTAGACCACTTAACAGGAGTTACAACTTTAGTAGAGTACTTTAAAAATAATAACCTAGTAGATGAGAATACAGTAGTAGTTTCTCCAGACTTAGGTGGAGTGGGCAAGGTAAGAAACTTTGCTAATATTTTAGATCTACCTATAGCTATAATTGAGAAAAGAAGACCAAAGGCAAATGTTTCTGAGGTTATGAATATAATTGGAGATATTGAAGGTAAAAACGCAATTATAATAGATGACATGATAGACACTGCAGGAACTATAACTCAGGCAGCAGCTGTTCTAAAAGAATTTGGTGCTAAAAAAGTTTATGCAGGAGCTACTCATGCTGTTCTTTCAGGACCAGCAATAGAGAGAATAGAAAACTCTGAAATAGAAAAATTTGTTGTAACTAACACAATTCCTTTATCAGAAGAAAAGGCTATTAGCAAAATTGAAGCTGTTTCAGTAGCGCCAATATTTGCAGAAGCTATAAGAAGAATCCATGACAATGAGTCAGTAAGTACATTATTTGATTAAGGAGAATTAGCTTGTTTTTAATAGTTGGACTAGGAAATCCAGGGAAAAAGTATGAGAATAATAGGCATAATATAGGCTTTATGGCCATAGATTATTTAGCCGAGAGAAATGATATAAGGGTAGATAAGCTTAAATTTGATAGCCTTTATGGTGAGGGAAGGATAGCTGGGGAAAAGGTAATATTACTTAAGCCTCAGACCTATATGAATAATAGTGGCCAGGCTGTTCAAAAAGTAGCTAGTTACTTTAAGATAAAAGAAGAAAATATTATGGTTATTGTAGATGATATAGATATAGAACCTTTTACTTTGAGAATAAGGAAAAAAGGTGGGCCTGGAACACACAATGGAATGAAATCAATAGTGTCCCACTTAGGAAGTAAAAACTTTCCAAGGATTAAATTAGGGGTAGGAAAAAATACTAATAATTTAGACTTGGCAGACTTTGTTTTATCAGACTTTCCTAAAAAGGACCAGCAGGATCTAGAAGAGTGTATATATCTAGCATCCCAGGCAGTAGAAGAATTTATATTAAATGGAATTGAAAAATCTATGAATAAATATAACTAAGTTAAGCTCAGAGGAATCTCTGAGCTTAATAGTTATATATAGGGGTTGATATTTTATGAATTTATTTAAGGATAGTATGAAAGCCCTGCCTTCTTTTAATAATATGTTAGAAGATATAGGAGGGAAAAAGTCGCCTATATCCTTTCATGGAATAATAGATGAGGCCCTAGGGCATTTTATATATTCTATAGAAGATAAACTAGAATCGAGCTTGCTTTTAGTTACCTATGATTCGGCAAAGGCTAAAAAACTTTATGAAGATTTAAGGAACTTCTTTGGGGAGAAGGTTTATCTATACAGTAAAAGGGAGCCTATGTTTTTTAGGCTAGACTCTTATAGTATGGATATAGAAAACTCTAGGCTGGAGGTCCTCTCAAAGTTAGTAGGAGATGAAGCTATTATAGTAGTAACTACAGTAGAGGCCCTAGGTGAGAAGGTAATGAATAGGGATATCTTTAGCCAGGCAAGGCTAAGCATAGACTATAATAGTGAAATAGATCCGGAAAAATTGGCAAAAGATTTAGTAGATATAGGCTATAGACGGGAAGACATGGTTGAGGATAAGGGGCAGTTTTCTATAAGGGGAGGTATAATAGATATTTTCCCTAGGGATAGGGATAATCCTTATAGGATAGAGCTTTTTGACACTGAGGTAGATTCAATAAGAGTTTTTGATGTTAATAGCCAAAGGTCCCTTTCTAATTTAGAAGAGATTATTATATCGCCAGCAAGGGAATTTCTTATTTTAGAAGAGGAAAGGGAAGAGCTAGTAAAATCTATAGAAAAAGAGTTGAAAAAATCAGAGGAAAAATATAAGGATAATTTAGATAGGCTCAGGACCTTGGAGGAAAAGTTTCTCCTAGTTAAGGAGGAACTAGAGCAAAGTTCTAATCTTACAAATATAGATTTAATTAAACCTTTTGTAGGAGAAGATAGTAGCTCATCCCTTTTAGATTATTTTGACAGGGACAGTTATATAGTTTTAGATGAAATAGCTAGATTAGAGGAGTCCTATGATAGGAATCTTGAAATATTTCACATGCAAGTATCAGATCTTTTAGAGTCGGGCCAAGTTTTTTCTATTCACGCTAATTTAATTTTAAGCTTTAGGCAGCTTATAAAAAAGCTAGAAGAAAAAAGACTACTTATAAAGAATACCTTGGTAAAAACTATACCTTATTTTGATCCCTTAGCAGTTTATAATTTTTCAACCAAGACAGTTCCTGTTTTTAACAAGAAGATGGATATTTTCCTAGAAGAAATAAGGCATCTTCTTTATAGGGGTTATAAGATAGTTGTCCTGTCCTCAAGCAGGGAACAGGCTATGAGAAACAAGGAAATGTTTTTGGAAAATGAAATTCTAGCTAGTTTTAGTGCAGACTATGAGGCTGAGGTTAAGTCTGGCCAGCTAGTTCTTAGTTTAGGGAATCTAAATAAGGGGTTCGAATATAGTTCTAATAAATTTATAGTTTTTACTAATAATGAGATTTATGGCAGTGCTAGGGAAAAGACTAGG
>JASKZW010000050.1 GCA_030147425.1 Tissierellales bacterium | reverse complement strand
AGGTATAACTCTAAGTCCTAAGGAAGGAAATAAAGGTACTAGGATATATGAAGTTTCAAGTGGAATGCTAAACAGTATTGGCTTAGAAAATAGGGGAGTAAAAAACTTCCTAGAAAATGAGTATAGGGAACTAAAGACCTTAGATACAAATGTTTTTGTTAACTTAGGTGGTAATACCTTTGAGGATTATTTAGAAGGAGCTAGGCTTTTAGAGAAAAATCAAGTAGAATTTATAGAGTTAAACATATCATGCCCAAATGTAAAGTGTGGAGGTATGGCTTTTGGTTTAGATCCAGATTTAGCCTATGAGCTAATTTCAGAAGTTAGGAAAATTTACAGTGGAGTTTTAGTTGTAAAACTATCTCCTAATGGGGACGTGAAAAAGATAGCTCGGGTAGCAGAAAGGGCAGGGGCTGATGGAGTAAGCTTAGTAAATACCTTTACTGGAATGGCCATAGATATAGAAAAGAGGAAACCAGTTTTTGAGAATATAGTAGCTGGCTTATCTGGTCCTTGTATTAAACCTATAGCCTTAAGAATGGTTTATGAGGTGAGTAAGGAAGTTTCCATACCTGTTATAGGCATAGGAGGAATAAGAGACTATAGGGATGTGTTAGAGTTTATAATGGCAGGGGCTAGTTTAGTTCAGATAGGAAGTATGAATTTTATTAAGCCAGATATAACTATGGATATAATAAGAGACTTGGAAAATTATTTAAAAGAAAATAATATAAATTCAATAGAAGATTTAAGGGGGATTATTTAATGATTATAGATGAGTTAAAAGAAAGTAATGCTTTACTTAATGGCCATTTCCTGCTTTCGTCAGGTAAGCATAGCGGCCAATATATTCAATGTGCAAAATTATTAATGCATCCAGACTTAGCTGAAAAGGCAGTTGCAAAGATAATTGATAAGATAGATAAGGCTTCTATAGACTTAGTTGTAGGTCCTGCTATGGGTGGAGTTTTAGTTAGTTATGAAGTAGGCAGGCAATTAGGAAAACCCAATATATTTGTAGAGAGAGAAAATGGAGAGTTTGCCCTTAGGAGAGGTTTTGAGATTAAAAAGGGACAAAGAGTCCTAGTAACTGAAGATGTAATAACAACGGGAAAATCTATAAAGGAAGCTATAGACTTAGTAGAAGAACATGGTGGAGAGGTTGTGGCCTTGTTTACTTTAGTTGATAGGAAGGAACACGATTTAGACTATAAAATTTATAGCGGAACTGAAATTGAATTTGAAACATATAATCCGGAAAATTGTCCTTTATGCAAAGAAGGCAGTCAGGCTATAAAGCCAGGGAGTAGAAATTTAAAATAGTGATAAAAGCCTAGGCTTTTATCACTATTTTTCTAAATACAGAGTCCCTATAGTGCCTGGTCCACAATGGCAGGATATAACTGCACCTGTTTCAGTAATATAAATATTTTCAAATAAGTCCAATTTTTCTAGTTCCTCCTTTAAAGACTTTGCTTCTTCAAAGGCTTGGGAATGGGTTATAAATAATCTTTTTCTATCAATAGAATCAATATTATCTATTATAAATTTCTTTTGCTTATCAATTATTTTATTTTTCTTGCCACGAGCTTTTTTACGAATAGATAACTTTCCATCCTTAACTTCAATAATAGGTTTTATTTTAAAGGTTGTTCCCATTATACTAGCTATGGCAGAACACCTACCACCCTTATATAAGTATTCAAAATTATCTACCATAAAGGAAGTATTAACCTTATCTATATAATTGCTTTCTATAAGTTCAACTGCTTCTTCAAGTTCTTGACCTTCCTCTAGCAGGTCAATTAATTTTAGAAGGATTAGGGCTATACCTGTAGAAAGGTTTTGAGTGTCTATAAGTGTGACCTTATCCTTAAATTCTTCAGATCCTATAATAGAGTTTTGAAAGGTTGTAGATAGCTTTGATGATAGGCCTACATATACAATTTGGTAGTCTTTATCAGCAAAATCCTTAAAGGCCTGGTAAAAATCAAATGGTGTTGGGGCAGAAGTTTTTGGCAGGTAACCTGTTTCTTTTATTTTCTTATATAAATCAGAACTTTTAATATCTAGGCCATCTCTAAAACTTTCATCATCAAAGTTAACAATCTGGGGAATTATAGATATATTATATCTATCAATCAGATATTCAGATAAATCTGCAGTACTATCAGTAAAAAATTTAATTTTTTTCATATTATCACCTCCTATGCCGTTATTTACAATAATATCAAAAAATTGTAAAATAATAAAGACTAAAACTGTTGTATTGAACTAAGTATTTATATAGGATAAAATGGTAATACTGTAGAAATATAATATTATATGGAGGAAGATATATGATAGAAGAAAGAAGATTAACTGAAGGACCTATAGGCAAGAGTCTAATAGTTTTAGCCATTCCAATAATGGCTACAGCCTTTGTAGAAATGGCCTATAATCTAATGGATACTATGTGGCTAGGTCGTTTTAGTACAGAAGCAGCTGCAGCAGCAGGGACAGCAGGTTTTTTTACCTGGATTGGAAGTGCCTTGTTTCTCTTATCTAAAATAGGAGTTGAGGTTACAGTAGCCAGGTCCTATGGAAGGAAGGATTTAAAAAGTGCGAAAAAATATGCTATAAATGCTTTAAGACTAACATCCCTAATAGCCTTGATTTATACTTTTATTTTAATAAGTTTTAGAAAGAAATTAATAGGTTTTTTTAATATTAGGGAAGTAGAAGTAGTTCAGATGGCTATAGAATATTTAACTATAGTGTCTTTTGGAATGATATTTTATTTTATAAATCCAGTAATGTCAGGAATATATAATGGATCAGGAGATGGTAAAACTCCCTTTAAGGTTAATGCAATAGGATTAATAGTAAATATGATTTTAGACCCTTTACTAATATTTGGATATGGGATTTTTCCGAGATTAGGAATAAAGGGGGCTGCCTATGCAACAATTATAGCCCAGTTTACAGTAACTTTAATATTTGCCTTTATAAGCTTTGGAAAAAAGGAACTTTTTAAGGATATTAAAATACTAGGTAGGTTTGATAAATTATATTTAAATGAAATTTTGAAAATAGGTTTACCTCCGGCTATACAAAGTGCTTTTTTTGCCTCTATTTCAGCAGTCATGGCAAGAATAATAGCTTCCTGGGGAGCTAAGGCAGTAGCAGCCCAAAGAGTAGGTTCGCAAATAGAGTCTATATCTTGGATGACTACTGGTGGCTTTTCAACAGCCATATCTGCCTTTATAGGGCAGAACTATGGGGCAGAAAAGTGGGATAGGATAGATAGGGGATATAAGACAGGAATGGGCATAGTTTTAAGCATAGGTTTTACAGCTGGTTTGATCTTATTTATATTGGCTGAGCCTGTATTTAAGCTTTTTATACCTAAAGATAAGGATACTATAATATTAGGCGTTTCTTATTTAAGGGTTTTAGCCTTATCACAGGTTTTTTCAGCTTTAGAGATAGGAACTCAAGGAGCTTTTAATGGAATAAGTAGGACCTTGCCACCAGCCTTTGTAGCTATAGTTTTTAATAGCTTAAGAATACCCTTAGCTTTAATCTTATCTAAGACTAGCTTGGGCTTAGATGGGGTTTGGTGGAGTATAACCATAAGTACTATGCTTAAAGGATTAAGCCTTTCATCCTGGTACCTATTAACTTTAAGAAGGATGAAAAAAAAGCTAAACTATAGTTCTTAGGAGGTGGATAAAATAAGGTTTAATAAATATAATTTACTAATAAATAGTGATTATGAAATAAGGAAGGTCTATGAAGATGAAAATGATTTAGATTTATTTATTCAGTTAGAAAGAAGAACCTTAAATATCTTTTTTAAGGATATGCCAGCTTATTTAGATCAGAGATTTCAATTAAATAATGTAAATAGTATAATAGTTAGGATATCAAAATTAGAAAATAATAATAAGGCAACAATTCATTTTCTAGAAAACATAGACCTACACTCATCCCTAGTTAATTTTATTTTAGACTATACTAACTTAGAAATTCTTATAAAAGAAGAGGATTTTAGCACTAACTTATATATAAAGGAGAGATAAAATGATAGAGTTAAGACCCCACCACATATTATGTTTCCAATCTTATATAGGGAAGGGATACAGTTCAGACTTTACAGATAATATGGATTATATAGTTTCTAAACTAAGGAAGAATCCAAAAGAAAAGCTTCGCTTGGTAGATGGGCTAGATCACATATGTGGTCCTTGTCCTAAAAATATGGGAGTTAAATGTGAGGACCAAGAGAAAGTCTTGCATATTGATAGCCAGGTAATGGAAAATTTAGGATTAGACTTTGGGGTATACAGTTACGAGTACTTAGTAGATACTTTATATAGGAAGTTAAGTAAAACTAAGTTTGACAAGATATGTAGCACTTGTCAATGGTATAAGCAAGGTATGTGCAAAAACATACTAAGAAAAAAATTAAAAGATTAAGGGGGAAGAATTATGAAAGTTACACAAGAAGAATTAGAACAATTAATAAATGAAAATGAGATGGTGCTTTTATACTTTGGTAATGATACTTGTAGTATTTGTGTGGATATGGAGCCTAAAATAAAGGAGATACTAGAAAAATACCCTAAGATAAAGTATAAGTATATAGGTATTGAGGGAAATATTAAACTGACCCGCCACTACAGTATTTTTACTATTCCAGGAGTATTAGTTTATGCAGATGGAAAGGAAGTTATTAGAGAAGCAAGGTATTTAAGCATGGATGATTTAGAAAGTAAGATAGACAGATATTATAGTTTATTAATAGATTAAGTAATATGGCTTAGCAAGGCTAAGCTATATTACTTTTGCTATATGGAAGGATTATTATTAATAAATAAAAGATAATAGTATATAATGTATATGTAGGATGGTAGATTAAGGAGGGAGTA
>JASKZW010000041.1 GCA_030147425.1 Tissierellales bacterium | reverse complement strand
GATAAGAATGATTATGAAAATGAGATTAAAGATCAAGTAAATATAGATGATATAGACATAGATATAGTTATAAAATCTTAAAAGAACTCCTATTAGCCTGGCTAATAGGAGTTTTACTTTATTGAAATATAAAAAGCTAACTGCTATACTTTTAGCAAAAGGATAAATAAAAGGAGGCATATTATGCTAGACAAGGAAAGGGTTAGTAGATTAGTTAAAATATTAAAAAGCTATGAGGTAGACGGTTATTTAATGGGAGCAAATTTTGATTTAAAATACTTAACAGGAATAGATCCATTTCCAGATGAAAGATTTAAAGGCCTATATATTGGAGCCAATAATGATGTATTTTTCATATGTCCTGAATTATACTATGAAGACTTTAGAAATACCCTAGGTGATAATATAGATATGCTAGTATGGGGTGATAATGAAGGTGTAAATGATACTTTTGCCTTGGTTAGGGATAAGTATGATTTAGAAGGAAAGGTTATAGGAATAGATGACAGTATAAGGGGTATAGATTTACTAGATATGATAGACATAATAGGGGCAGAATTTGTAAATAATCCTAATATTTCCAAAGACTTGAGAATAAGAAAATCAGAAGAAGAAGTTAAATATTTACAAAAGGCAGCAGATATTGCAGATAAAACCTTTAAAGATGTTCTAGAATATATTAAGCCAGGAGTAAAGGAGAAATTTATATCTGATAAAATAAAGGAGCTACTTATTGAAAATGGAGGAGAAGGCTTTTCCTTTGAACCAATAGTTGCTTCAGGTCCTAATAGCTCTATGCCTCATTATTCAGGAGATCAAAGGGTAATAGAGGAACAAGACTTAATAATTCTAGATTTCGGATGTATATATAAGGGCTATTGTTCAGATATATCCAGGACAGTTTTTATAGGAGAGCCAACTGACAAACAAAAAGAGGTATATAAAATAGTTTTAGAAGCTAATGAAAAGGCTGAGAATGAAGCTAGGTCAGGAGTAAGGGCTGAACACTTAGACCAAACTGCCCGTGGAGTTATTAAAGATGCAGGTTATGGTCAGTACTTTATAAACAGAACAGGACATGGAATAGGTATAGAAGTTCATGAAGAACCTTATATAAAAGATGGAAATAAGGAAATTTTAGATACAGGTATGGCCTTTAGTATTGAGCCAGGAATATATATACCGGGAGAATTTGGAATGAGAGTTGAAGATATAGTTGTGGTAGATGGAGATAGTAGGATAGTTTTAAACAAGGCTCCAAAGGAAATGACAATAATTTAAGAAATAGGGCCTTAGGGCCCTTTTACTATATAAATTTATTATAAAAGGAGGATGTAAGATGAAAAAAGTAATAGTTTTTTTAGCTGATGGTTTTGAGGAGGTAGAAGCTCTAACTGTTGTAGACTATTTAAGAAGGGTAGATATTCAGGTAGATATGGTATCAATTTCAGATAGCTTAGAAGTAAAAGGAGCCCATGATGTTGTAGTACAGGCAGACCTTACTATAGATGCTTTAGAAAATGTAGATTCCTATGATGGGATAATAGTTCCAGGAGGTATGCCAGGGGCATCTAATATTAGGGATGAGGATAAATGTATAGACTTAGTCAAAGACTTTGATTCAAAAGATAAGTTGCTAGCAGCTATATGTGCAGGTCCTATAGTTTTAAATAGGGCAGGAATAATAGATGGAAAGAAGATAACTGCCTATCCAGGATTTGAGAATGACTTAAGTAAATCCCAAATAAGTAAGGCTGGAGTTGAAAGGGACGGGAACATAGTAACAGGAAAAGGACCTATATTTGCAGTAGACTTTGCTGTTGAAATAGTAGATTATCTTTTAGGACACAAGGCTGTAAAAGAGTTAAAGACGGGGATTTTATATGAGGAAAGATAATTTAATACTAATATTTGCAGTAGATGAAAATTGGAGCATAGGCCTGGAAGGGGATATGCATGTATATATAAAAAAGGACTTAAAGAGATTTAAATCTTTAACAGAGGGAAATGTGTTAATAATGGGAGGGAAAACCTTAGAATCCCTTCCTAATAGCCAACCCCTTCCTAATAGAACTAATATAGTTTTAACTAGGAATGAAAGTTTTAAGCAAGATGATGTTATTGTAGCAAACTCACTGGATCATTTATTTGAAATACTAAATGAAATCGATGAAGATAAGGACTTATTTGTATCTGGAGGACAGGCAGTAGTAGAAGAACTTATAGATTATTGTGATAGGGCCTATATAACTAAGATTCTCTATGCTTTTCCAAAGTCAGATACAAAAATACCAGATTTAGACCAAGACAGTAGTTGGGAAATAGAAGAAGAATCCGAAGTTTATGAGGAAAATAATATAAGGTTTAAGTATGTAAATTATCTTAGGAAAAAATAAATATAAAATAAATAAAATGGGGTAAAATTGTAAACTAGTTGTAAATATTTATAACTAGTAAAGGTATATACTATAATTAACTATAAAAGCAGAGGGGATATTATTATGGATAAAAGAAGGGTAAGAAAAAGAATTAGGCAAGTTGTCAGCTTGCTTATGCTTCTAGTTATAGCTTTTGGTGGTTATAAACTATATGCTAACAAAAAGTTTAAGGATAATGTTAATAAGACATATGCAGGAAAGATAAATCCTGATAATCTACAGGAGTCGGAAAATGTACAAGCAAAAAACAATATAGAAATAAATAAGAATTATTTAGTAGCTAGTCACAGTCCTAAGCTAAAGGAAAAGAATATAACTGAGGAGATTAATTCTATAGTAAATAACTATGTAGAGCAATTTAAAGAAAAGGTTGGCAAGGAAGAGGTAAAGGATGTAAAAGACTTACCTAATATTTATACCAACTATGAGGTCTATAAGTATGGTCCAAGTATAACTAGTGTAAAACTAGATATAGTTGAAGAGAATGTAAAAGATCAAGTAAATGATACCATAGTTCAGTCATATAATGATGAAACTGGTGAAAAAGTTAAGTTTGATGATATATTTATAGAAGAGTTAGGTAGATTCCTATCTAAAAGAGCTTTAACCGACTTTAGTGAAAACAATGTAGAAGTTTTAGATGATTTTAAAGGCCAGTTGCAAGCAAATGAAGCAGACTTTAATAAGTTTATTTTAACTGATAAAAGTTTAGATGTTTACTTTAA
>JASKZW010000039.1 GCA_030147425.1 Tissierellales bacterium | reverse complement strand
TAACATATCTTGTCATATAGTTAATCATATATTCAAACTAATTACTGTATTCTATTTCTGATTTCTTATCTCTTTTCATTAAATTTATAACTGCCTTATCTACATCTGCACCTTGATAAAGCACCTTATAGATTTCTTCGGTTATTGGCATTTCAATATCCTTTAGCTTAGATAATTTATAGGTGGATTTTGTAGTCTTTATTCCCTCCACTACCATTCCAACCTTATCCACTGTCTCTTCTAAGGAGTTGCCCTCTCCTATAAGAATACCAGCCTTCCTATTTCTACTGTGCATACTAGTACAAGTTACTATTAGATCCCCTACTCCAGCTAAGCCTGTAAAGGTTAAGGGGTTAGCACCTAAGGCCTTTCCCAGTCTGGAAATTTCTATTATCCCCCTGGTCATTAGGGCAGCCTTTGTATTGTCTCCATAGCCTAATCCATCAGCTATTCCAGCTCCTAAGGCTATTACATTTTTTAAGGATCCACCAAGTTCTACTCCCTTTACATCAGTATTGGTATAGACCCTAAAGTATGGGGTCATAAATACATCCTGTACATATTCTGCTAATTCAATTTTTTCTGAAGCTGATACAACAGTTGTAGGCATTTTCCTTCCAACTTCCTCTGCATGGGAAGGTCCTGATAAAACTACATAGTTATTTTCTGGAAGTACTTCTCCAACTATTTCAGATACAGTTTTCAAGCTTTCATTCTCTATACCCTTAGCTGAATTTACTATTATTTGTTCCTTATTTATTATATCCTTATAGTCTAAAAGAAAAGCCCTTATAGTGTGGGAAGGAATAGAAAGCAAGATAAGCTCCTTATCCCTTATGGTCTCCTCTACAGAATCACTTATAATTAACTTATCTGATAAAATTACACCAGGTAAGTATTTTTTATTTTCCCTTTCCTTTTTCATTATGTAGCCTTGCTTATTATCCCTTACATATATCTCTGTATGAATACCCTTTTCTGCTAATATATTTGCCAAGGCAGTTCCCCAGCTTCCCCCTCCTACTACTCCCACTTTAACCAATTTATTCACTCCTTTTAGTTCTTATTTTTGATTCAGTTCCTTTTCTAAGCCTATCTATATTAGACCTATGCCTATAAACAGCTATTCCTGCTAAAATAATTAAGCTTATAAATATTCTCTTATTAAAAGGTTTAATAAGTAAAATACTAAGAAAAGGAACAAGAATTGAAACTATTATAGATGCTAAAGATACATAGCCACTTACATATATAATTAAAAATCCTATAATTAATGATATTAAAGCTAGCTTAGAACTTAAACTAAAAAGTACACCTATAGAAGTTGCTATACCCTTACCTCCTTTAAAGCCTAGGAATACAGGCCAGTTATGTCCAGCAACTACTGATATGGCTGCTAATAACTGACCGGTTTCTCCACCTAACTTCCTACCTAAAATAGAAGCTAGGAAGCCCTTAAGTAAGTCTAATAACAAGGTTGCCAGACCCATTCTGGCCCCATATACTCTTAAGGCATTAGTAGCACCTGCATTTCCACTGCCAAATTTTCTAAGATCTTCTTTTTTAGTTAATTTACATAGGATATAGGATGAAGAAAAGTTTCCTATAAAATAGGATATTAATACTATTAGTATTTCCTTCATTCTAATCACCTTTTTCCCTAAATTCAAACTTTACTGGCACACCTACAAAACCAAAATAACTTCTGATAGTATTTTCTAAATACCTAGCATAGGAAAAATGCATTAATTCCTGCTTGTTTATAAATATAACAAACTTTGGTGGCCTAGTTGAAACCTGAGTTCCATAATATATCTTTAATCTAACCCCCTTATCTGATGGTGGTTGATTCATTTCTATTGCTTCATTTAATATATTATTTAAAACTCCTGTCTTTATTCTCATATTGTAATTATTATTAATTGAAATTAAAGTATCTAGTAATTGGTCCACCCTTTGTCCTGTCTTAGCTGATATAAATATAAGTGGAGCATAAGGTATAAAAGATAACTTCATAGCTACTTCATTTTCGAATTCACGGACTGTAGAATTATCCTTCTTTATTAGATCCCATTTATTTATAGCTATAACTATTCCCTTTCCATTTTCATGGGCATAGCCAGCTATTTTTGTGTCCTGTTCTGTTACTCCTTCAGTCGCGTCTATTACCAATACAGTTAAATCAGATCTGTCTACAGCTCTTAATGTTCTAATAACACTGTATCTTTCTACATTCTCTTCTATACTTCTTTTTCTTCTTAGCCCGGCTGTATCTGTAAACATAAAGCGATGGTCCTTATATTCAAAATAAGTATCAATCGCATCTCTTGTTGTACCTGGTATATCAGTTACTATTACTCTTTTCTCTCCTAGTATTCTGTTTATTAGCGAAGACTTACCTACATTAGGCTTACCTATAAAAGATACCCTTAATAAATCATTATCTTCTTCTGTATTTTTATCATCTGGAAAATAATTTACTACCTCATCTAGTAAATCTCCTATGCCCAGGCTCTGTTCTGCTGATATAGGAACCATATTTTCATAACCTAACTCATAAAACTCATACACACCTTCTTCAAAACCTTTTGTGTCATACTTATTACAAGCTAGTACTACATTTTTACCTGAGCGCCTGAGTAAATCTGATATATCCCTATCCATATCTGTTAATCCAGCTACTCCATCTACTAAAAATATCACTACATCTGCATTATCAACTGCCAACTCTACTTGCATCTTTATATTTTCAGTCATAATATCTTCAGATTTAGGGTCTAGCCCTCCTGTGTCTATTAGGATGAAGTGATTATTTAACCACTCTGCCTCAGAGTATATTCTGTCTCTTGTAACACCTGGCTTATCCTCTGTTATAGCAATTCTTTTTCCTGTTATTCTGTTAAACAATGTAGACTTTCCAACATTAGGTCTACCTACGATACAAACTACTGGTCTTTCCATATCTAACACCTTCTTCTACTATAGTTACTTACCTTATCATTATATCAGAATAAAATAATATTAAAAATATTGTTTAAATAAAAAATACTGTTTTACCCCCTAGAGGATAAAACAGTATTTAAAATCTATCTTATTTATATAACGGGAAATCTTTACATAATTTTAATACTCTTTGTCTTAACTCTTCTTTGTCACTATCTTCTTCTAAAGCTAATCTCATTATATTAGCTATTTCCTTCATTTCTTCTTCCTTCATACCCCTAGTTGTAACTGCTGGAGTTCCTATTCTTATACCACTTGTTACAAAAGGACTTCTTGTTTCCTTAGGTATAGTGTTTTTATTAGTAGCTATATAAACATCTTCTAACATAGCTTCTGCATCTTTTCCAGTTATGCCTAAATTATTTAAGTTTAATAAAAGTAAGTGATTGTCAGTTCCTCCTGAAACCAAGTCTATACCTTCCTCTTTTAATGCATCTCCTAATGCCTTAGCATTTTTAACTACTTGCTCCTGGTAAGACTTAAAGTCATCTTCTAATGCCTCTCCAAAAGCTACTGCCTTAGCTGCTATTACATGCATTAAAGGTCCACCTTGAATTCCTGGGAATATAGCCTTATCTATAGCCTTAGCATATTCTTCCTTACATAAAATAGCCCCACCTCTAGGTCCTCTTAGAGTTTTATGAGTTGTTGTAGTTACAAAGTCTGCATACTCTACTGGGTTTTGATGTAGGCCTGCTGCTACTAATCCTGCAATGTGAGCCATATCAACCATTAGGTAAGCATCTACTTCATCGGCAATTTCTTTAAATTTAGCAAAATCAATCTTTCTTGGATAAGCACTTGCACCTGCAACTATCATTTTTGGTTTTTCTTTTACAGCAATTTCTCTTACTTTTTCATAATCGATTTGTTCATTTTCATCATCTACACCATAAGATACGAAATTGAAGTAAGTACCTGAAATGTTAACCGGGCTACCATGAGTTAAGTGTCCACCTTGGGATAGGTCCATACCTAAAACTTTATCACCTGGTTCTAGAAAAGCAAAATAAACAGCTAGGTTTGCATTTGAGCCTGAGTGAGGTTGAACATTAGCATGCTCTGCACCAAATAATTTTTTTAATCTGTCCCTAGCAATATCTTCTACAGTGTCTACATGCTCACATCCACCATAGTATCTTTTTCCAGGGTATCCTTCAGCATACTTATTTGTTAACTTACTACCCATTGCCTCCATTACCTGCTCTGATACGAAGTTCTCTGAAGCTATTAGCTCAATATTATTTTCTTGTCTTTTCCCCTCAAGTTCAATAGCTTCCATTATCTTTGGATCTGCCTCTTTTAAATGTTTAAACTCCATAATGTAAATACCTCCCTTTCATGATATAATACTCTTAAATAAATTTACTTCTTACCAAAGCCATTATATAACTAAACAATATTTTTTTCAAGTAAAGAGAGTGATGTTATGATAAAAAATAAACAAAAGAAAATATATAAGAAAAGTGAAATTAAAAGTCTCTTACTCTTAGCTACAATGGCCGGAGAAATAATGTTAAAAAATGGTGCTGAAACCTATAGGGTTGAGGACACTATTAACCGACTAGTCCAGTCTAGGTATGATATTAAATTTGTAAATGCCTTTGTAGTTCCTACAGGAATTATTGTATCTTTAGAATATAATAATGAGATGATGACCTATTTAACAAGGATAAATTCTATAGGCTTAAACCTAAATAAAATAGATCTTGTCAATAGTTTTTCTAGGGACTTTGTAAATAATAAGACAATCTCTGTTGAGGAAGGAATTAAAAATTTAAAAAGAATAAATAAAACTTCAGATTATAGTAGTTTTACCAAGGTAATTTTTACTGCCCTTGCTTGTTCTACCTTTACAATTCTTTTAGGAGGAACTATAAGGGATTTTATCGCAAGTTATATAGTAAACTTTATTGTTTTAACTATTTTAAATAAAATTAGCAAGTATAAGTTGACCTTTTTTATTAACAATTTTTTAGGTGCTATGATGGCTACTAGCCTATCTGTAGTGTCAATTAAACTTAATCTAGGAGAAAATATAGATACAATCATCATTGGATCAATTATGTCTATGCTTCCTGGAGTTGCAATAACAAATGCTATGCGTGATAGTATGTCTGGAGATTTTACATCTGGCCTATCCAGAGCTATTGAGGCTATTTTTTCAGCCCTAGCTATAGCTTTTGGTGTAGGAGTGGTGTTGAACTTATATTTAAAGAGGTGGTTATAATGAATTTTTTAAAAGACTTTATTTTATCTACTATATCTACCATGGGCTTTGCTATCTTACTAGGTAGTCCTAGTTCATCTATTTTAAAATCTGGCATAATTGGTGGGATAGGTTGGACAGCCATGGTTCTAATAGACTATAAATTTAACACACTTATATTTGCTTCTTTCTTTGCTGCCCTTTTAGTTGGTAGTTTAGGAGAAGCCTTTGCTAAGAAAGATAAAAAGCCAGCAACTGTATATATCATTCCTGGCATAATCCCATTGGTACCTGGAGCTGGAATGTATTATACAATGCTGGCTTTAGTTGAAAATGATTTTCTAGAATCTGCTATGAAAGGCACTGAAACCTTTTTTATAGCTATTGCTATTTCTATAGGCATAACTATATCCACAGCTCTTTCAAGATCAATTAAAAGAGTTAAATTTTTAGACTAGTTTTGCTTAGTATATTTAATCATTGTGTTAACTAAGGTGTCTAAAACTTCATCATTTGCTTCTCCATCCAAGTATTGTTTTAGACATCCTTTCATATGGTCTTCTAAGATTAGACCTCCTACAGAGTTCATAGCTGATCTTACAGCTGCTACCTGCATAAGAATGTCTCCACAATACTTGCCTTCCTCAACCATTTTCTGTATACCCTTTACTTGTCCCTCTATCCTTCTTAATCTTCTTATTATTGCTTCATTATCTTTGTTATTTGTCACCCGTCTTCCTCCTATTTAATTTATAATCTCTTTAATTGAAATAAGTTCTTCATTTAATCCTTTTAGTCTCCCATCTACTAGTTTTACTATAAATAAGGACAAAACTAAAAGAATTAATCCTAGAAGGAAAGCTAAAAGTTCCCTCTCATATTTTTTTATACCAAACAATATTCCCCCTATAAAACTTACTAGAGGAATAAAGTATAATATTGCAGCATACTTATAGACCTGGCTTGAAGAGCTTTTTAATGTAACCAAATCTCCTTTTCTGGCTCCAACAGTATTTTCTAGCTCTAGTCTTATCTGGTCAGAATCACAACTAGAACTACAACTTCCACAATTACCACCACAACCTGAAGGTCTATTAACTAAAATGCTAACTATATTGTTCTCCTCTCCTATAACTAAACCGGTAGTCTCCATAAGCCACCTCCAAAACTATTCTAGTATATCAATCCCTAATTCATCTAACTGTTCCTGCCTTACACTAGTAGGTGATTCTGTCAATAGACAAACAGCTGATTGATTTTTTGGGAAAGCTATAACATCACGTATATTATTTGTCTCTAATAATAACATAACTAGCCTATCAAATCCATATGCTAAACCTCCATGAGGCGGAGTTCCATATTTTAAAGCCTCTAGTAAGAATCCAAACTTATCATTAATTTCCTCTTCCTCTAGACCTAAAGCTTTAAACATTCTTTCTTGTAGATCCATGTCGTGAATTCTTATACTTCCCCCTCCTATCTCATCACCATTTATTACTATATCATAGGCTTTGGCTCTTACCTTCTCCGGTTCTGTTTCTAAAAGTTCTATATCTTCATCCATAGGATGAGTAAATGGATGATGCATAGCCACGTATCTCTCTTCCTCTTCATCATATTCAAATAGTGGGAATTCTGTTATCCAAACTAATTCTAGTTTGCTGTCATCTATTAATTCTAGATCCTTTGCAACTTCATTTCTTAAATGACCTAAGCTATCATAAACAACCTTTGGCTTATCTGCTACTATAAATATTATATCACCATTTTTAGCTTCCATCTTTTCAAGAATATTTTCCTTTTCCTCATCAGTTAAGAACTTAGCTATACCTGATTCTACTTCTCCATCTATTATTCTCAAGTCCACTAAACCTTTTGCCCCATAGTCCTTTACAAACCTCTCATAATTCTTAACCTTTTTCTTACTTATCTTTTCTTCACCCTGATCTATTTTTATCCCCTTAACATGTCCACCATTAGCTATGTTTCCACTAAATACCTTAAATTCACTTTCTGATAAAACATCTGTTAAGTCAACTAATTCAAAGCCGAATCTTAGATCTGGCTTATCTACACCAAACCTCTCCATAGCTTCCTTATAAGGCATTCTCTTTATAGGAAGTTCAATTTCCACACCCTTAACTTCCTTAAATATCTTATATAGAAGTTTTTCATGAATATTTATTACATCTTCTACATCTACAAATGCCATTTCCGTATCTACCTGGGTAAATTCAGGCTGCCTATTAGCTCTTAAGTCCTCATCTCTAAAGCACTTAACTATCTGACCATACCTATCTACTCCACCTATCATTAATAATTGCTTCATAATTTGTGGAGACTGAGGTAGGGCATAAAATTTACCTTTGGAAATTCTACTTGGCACCAGATAATCCCTAGCACCTTCTGGTGTAGGCTTAGTTAACATAGGAGTTTCTATATCTAAAAAGTCATTTTCGTCAAAGAAATCCCTTATAACCTTAGCAGTTTTATGTCTTACTTTTAAGCTGTGCTGCATACTAGGCTTTCTTAAGTCTAAGTATCTATATTTTAACCTCATCTTATCTGAAACATTATCATTATCCTTTATATAGATTGGTGGTGTTTCTGACTTACTTAAAACTTCTAAGTCATCTGCTATTACTTCTATATCACCTGTCGCCATTTCCTTATTTTTTGATTTTCTTTCTTTTACTGTACCTGAAATTGATATAACATACTCACTTCTAAGACCCTTAGCTTTTTCAAATAAGTCCTTATTTACCGTTTCATCAAATACTATTTGACTTATTCCTGTTGTATCTCTTAAGTCAATAAATATTAAGGAACCTAGGTTTCTTTCCCTCTGTACCCAACCTGAAAGTACTACTTTTTTATCTATATCACTTGTTCTTAAATTTCCTGAATAATCTGTTCGCTTTAATCTCATTGATATTTTCCTCCTTTAAAATAAAATAATCCTCCATCGCTGATAATATCAGGGACGAAGGAATCTCGTGGTGCCACCCTAGTTTGGTCTCGTAGTTTTTAACGCAAGCCTAATGCGGACATTATGTCAGCTCTGAGATGTCTTCATTAAATATATAGTATCAGCTTCCACCATAACTGACTCTCTGTAACTATTTAATCTAATTACTATTTCTCTTCCATGCTATTTAATATCTGAAATTATTATAAATTATATAGCTATAAGTGTCAAGATAGGTCAAGCTTTTTTAACTCCTTAAGCTTAACATCTACAAGCTCCTCCACCCTATTTATATAATCATTTAATCCTTTAAAATTTGCTAATCTTTTTATAGAACCAGTATTTTTATTAAAAATCTTACTAGTTGATCCTGCACCAAAACCCAATATAGTTTGTCTTTCAGCAATCATAAGCATATTATATAAGCACTCACTGTCCTTCTTAGCATAACCTATATTTTCAAAATTTCCCAAACTTAGTTTCTGCCTATATAAGTAATAGGGTTTTAAACCTATTTTTCTAGAACCAGCCCTGGTTAAATCTAACATATCTTCTATTAAGTCAGAATCTTCAAAGTCAAATTCTTTAAAATTATTATAGAAGTTTGAACTTCTCTTTATACTAAGAATATGAACAGTTAGATTGTCAGGACTTAAGTTCTCTATATCCTCCATAGTTTTAGTTATTTCTCCTATTCCTTCTCCTGGAAGGCCTACAATTAGGTCCATATTAATCTTAAAATTATAATTTTCCTTTACAAATTTAAAAAGTTCTATAATTTCTTCTCTACTATGTTTTCTTCCAATTAACTTTAAAGTCTCGTCAGAGAAAGTCTGAGGATTAATACTTATCCTATCAACTCTATGTTTTTCAAATATATCTAAAACTTCCTTATCTATAGTATCAGGCCTACCTGCTTCTACTGTGACTTCCTTAACTTCCTCTAAGGGCCAAATCTCATTTAGGCCAGATAAAAGCTTGTCCATTAAATTATTTGGTAAACTAGTAGGTGTTCCTCCACCTATGTAAATAGTAGAGATTTTATCCTTATTTAAATATTTACTAGTCTCCCTAAGCTCATAAAGAAGCTTATCTATATAAGGTTCAAAATAGTCCTTATAATTTTCTTCAACATAACTAGTGAAAGAACAATATAGGCATTTACTCGGGCAAAAAGGTATGCCTACATATATACTGTATTTTTCATTATCTAAAGGATAAATAAAAGTCCTTTCCTTATTTACAATTTCCAAAAGAAGATCAATTTTTTCATCTTCCATAAGATATCTTTCACTTAAAATAGAATATATACTAGAGTCATCCAAGCCCTTATCCTTTAGGGAATGGACTATTTTACCAGGCCTAATTCCAGTTAGAATTCCCCAAGGCAAGTCCTTGTCAGATATTGGGCTTAATAATTTATATACATGCCTTTTAACCGTATCCTTTATATAAGACCTTGACTCTTCTACCTTAGTCTCCTCTATACTAGATTTAATAATATTCTCTTTATATAATTTACTATGAATTTCATTCCCCTTTTCCCTACTGATTAAGAGATAAGGGGAAGTATTATTTTTTTCATTATAGTTTAAAGGAAAAAAAGCCCTTATTAACTCCCTTACTTCATGGTTAAAAGATCTATCAAATAAATCTATCTCAATCATTTTACTTTGTCCTCATAAAAGGATTACTTGTTTTTTCTTCTCCTATAGTTGTACTCGGTCCATGACCTGGGTAAACTACAGTATCATCAGGATACTTAGCTAATACTTCCTTCACTGAATGCATTATTTGCTCAAGGGAGCTCTTAGGAAAGTCTGTTCTCCCTATAGATCCTTTAAAAAGAGTGTCTCCAGTAAAAATATTGTTGTCTATTTTAAAGCTACTTCCTCCAGGAGTATGGCCAGGAGTATGAATAACTTCTATTTCCATCTTACCTGCCTTTAAAATATCTCCATCCTTAAATACCTTATCTGCCTCAAAAGTTTTTGGACCTGATGGCATTGATGCTGATAGATTAAACATTGGGTCTTGAGTCATGTATTCATCCTCTTCATTTATATAAGCAGGTACTTTAAGTATTTCCTTTAACTCAGCTACCCCTCCTATATGATCACCATGTCCATGGGTTAGTAAGATAAATTCAATATCTACTCCTAATTCTTCTACTTTTTTAACTATATCTTCTACATCTCCACCTGGATCAATTATAATTCCCTTATCTTCTGAATATACTATATAGCAATTTGCCGCATATACTCCTGTCATCATTCTTATTATTTCCATACTAATCCCTCCTAAAAAACTTTTTCACTATCCAATAATATGGTAACTGGACCATCATTTTCTAAGCTAACCTGCATATCTGCAGCAAACCTTCCTTTTTCAGTCTTTAATCCCTTTTCCTTAGCTAGTTCTACAAATTTATTAAAATATTTTTCTGCTAAATCTGGAGATCCTGAATTAGAAAAGTTTGGTCTTCTACCCTTTCTTGCATCTCCATATAAGGTAAATTGAGGAACAACTAATAATTCTCCTTCTATATCTATTAATGAGTTGTTCATCTTATTATTGTCATCCTGAAATATTCTTAAATTTATTGTCTTATCTAAAATATAGGCTAAGTCCTCTTCTCCGTCTTTAGGACCTACTGCTAGAAGGATTAAAATCCCCTTATCAATTTCACCAATAATCTCTCCATCAACTGAAACACTTGCCCTATTAACTCTCTGTATAACAGCCCTCATAACTACTCCTCCTATACTATAACTCTATAGGCATCTATTACGCCCTTTATCTGCTTTAAGCTCTCTATAAAGTCTCTTAATTCATTCTTATCCTTGATTTCCAAGGTTATATTAACTATTACTAACTTTTCCTTATTAGTCCTAGCATTTAAAGAAACTAAGGTTAAATCAAAATCTGCTATATTCTTAGTTATATTCATAAGCAAACCAGGTACATCTGCAGACTTCACTTGTATTTCAGCAGGATAGGCCAGTTTCTCATCATTGTCCCAATTTACCTCTATAAATCTTTGTTCATTAGTTAAACCTGATAAATTAGAACAGTCTTTTCTATGAACAGAAACTCCCCTTCCCCTTGTTATATAACCTAAAATATCATCTCCTGGAACTGGATTACAACACTTGGCAAATCTTACTTTTATATTGTCTACACCTTTAATACTTACACCTTGGTCAAAAGTCTTCGGACGAGGTTTTTCCTTATTAATTTGCTTTACCTCTTTCTTAAGTTCCTTTACCTTTTTATATCTTTCTGGATTTTCCTTTTTATAGTACTTTTCTAATCTAGGAGTTATTTGTGTTAAATTAACACTGCCGAAACCTAAATCTGCATATAAATCTTCTACCGAGTTTGAATCTAGGTCATTTGCTATAATTCTAAGCCAATCTTCTTTTAAAATTTCCTTTGGTTTATAACCTAATGTTTTCATTTCCCTTTCCAACATAGTCTTACCACGGCTTATATTTATATCTCTCTCTTCTCTTCTAAACCACTGCCTTATCTTATTCTTAGCCTGGCTACTCTTAACTATTTTCAACCAATCCCTACTAGGTCCATTACTAGTAGCAGAAGTTAAAATTTCCACTATATTACCATTCTTTAGCTTATAGTCCAGTGGTACTATCTGCCCGTCTACCTTGGCTCCTACACAAGTATTACCTATGGCTGTATGAACCTTATAGGCAAAGTCTATAGGGGTTGAACCTGTAGGTAAATTTAAAACATCACCCATAGGTGTAAAGACATATACTTCGTCTGTAAATAAGTCTATCTTTAAAGTTTCCATAAATTCTGTAGGATCCTTTAACTCCTTCTGCCATTCTAAAAGCTGCCTTAACCAGCTTAATTTTTCATCAAAGTTATCAGTTTTTACATCTCCTTCTTTATAACGCCAGTGTGCTGCTATACCATACTCAGCTGTCTTATGCATATCCCAAGTCCTTATCTGTACCTCAAATATTTCACCTTTAGGCCCTATTACAGTTGTATGCAATGATTGGTACATGTTTGGCTTAGGCATGGCTATATAGTCTTTAAAGCGTCCTGGCAAAGGCTTCCACATAGTATGAACTATACCTAAAACACCATAACAATCTTTTATACTATCGACTATAACCCTTATTGCTGTAAGATCAAAAATCTGTTCAAAGTTTTTATTTTGGTAAACCATCTTCTTGTATATGCTATAAAATGACTTTGGCCTACCACTTATCTCCCTATCTATATCCACTTCATCTAGTTTGCTATCTAATTTATTTATTATCTTGTCTATATATTGCTCTCTTTCCTTTCTTCTCATAGCAACTTTTTCTACTAAGGAATAATAGCCTTCTGGGTCTAAGTATCTAAGAGATAAATCTTCTAACTCCCACTTTATTCTAGACATACCTAATCTATGAGCTAGAGGTGCATAAATTTCTAAGGTTTCTAATGCCTTCTCCTTTTGCTTCCCTTCACTCATATATTCTAATGTACGCATATTATGTAGTCTATCTGCTAGTTTTATTATTATAACCCTTATGTCCTTAGCCATAGCCATGACCATTTTTCTAAGATTTTCTGCTTGATTTTCCTGTTTAGTCTTATATTGGAGCTTTTTTAACTTAGTAACACCCTCTACTAAATTTGCTATTTCCTCTGTAAATTCCTCAGACATTTCATCATAGCTTATGTCCGTATCTTCTAATATATCGTGAAATAAACCAGCTATAATTGTAGCTGTATCCATATGTAAATCTGCTAATATCATAGCTACATTAAATGGATGAATAAAGAACTCTTCTCCTGAGTTTCTATACTGACCTTCATGGGCCTTTTTTGAATAATCATAGGCCTTTCTTATAAGTTCTTCATCTACATATGGGTTATATTCTTTTATCTTTAATATTAACTCCTCAACCATTGCATCACCTACTTAAATTTTCTAATTTAAATCTACATTCTTCCTATAACTCTTTATAATAATTTGTAAGTTTTTATTGTTCATATAAGTATTTATATTTGGATAGTAAACTAAATCTAAATATAAATCATTTTCAAAGCCATTTAAGGCTTTTTCAAATTCTTCTTCTCCAAAATTTTCTTTAAGATAATCCATAAAACTTTCTGCATAAGTAAAATATAAGGCATCTATTTGTCTTCCCTTAGCTGTTATTAATTCTAACTTTAAGGTATTTTTATCCTTGCCTAAGATCCATATCTTCTTAACAGATAAATCCTTATCTGCAAATAAAGGTCTAGGATTAGCCTTGCCAAAAGGTTCTAGTAAGTCTAATTCTTCTACAAAGTCAAAACTTAAATAGTCTACTGGCAAGTACAAATCCAT
>JASKZW010000032.1 GCA_030147425.1 Tissierellales bacterium | reverse complement strand
CCTATACAAGTTACTATGACCATAGCCCTAGCAAATGTTTTTAACATAGGACTAAGTGAAAGTACTGCTAAGGCTGCCCTGGCTACTGCTACTGCAACTACCCTTGGTAGAGGAATATCACAATTTCTTGTAGGATGGATTCCAGGCTTTGGTAATGTTTTTAATGCTTCTACAGCTGCAGGAGTCACCCAGTTAATTGGCTGGTCCTTAGCCCAAGACTTTTCTAAAAGAAAGATGTTAAAATAAACTTATTATAAAAATAAGTGGCTGGTAAGAAAATCCTTACCAGCCACTTCTATTATACTTAAGCTTTAAGCATTTTTTCTTTTTTTCAGTACTACATATCCTAATAAGATTAAACCTAGTCCAATTAAACTAGTATAAATACTACTAGCATCTCCTGTTTTTGGTAATAATCCTGAACCGAACTTGTCTCCACCTGGGCTGCTTGGATCATTACCTCCAAACCCATCCCCACCTGGCCTATTTGGGTTATTATTTCCTAATCCATCTCCTTCAGGATAATCATCCCCTGGTTTATTTGGATCATTACTTCCTGATCCATCTCCTTCAGGATTTTCTTCAGGTTCTTCTGATCCTGGTTTATCTGGATCCTCTGGATCTTCTTTGTCCCAATTTATAGGTGGAACTATAACTACTTCATTTGAAGGTATATCTCCTTCTATTTCATCATCCTTATATTCATATATTATTTTTGCAATGTTGCTTATTATATCTCCATCCTTGTAGTCTAGGTTCTTTAGCTCTATAACTATCTCTAAGCTTAAATGACTTATACTTGTTAGGTCATCTATATCCATAAAATTAGCTGTTACTAAATTTTCAGATTGATTTAAGGAATAGTTACTATAAATTTTTCCATCTGCTTTAACCTTCACATCTTTTATAAGAAGTCTATCGTCTATCTTATCTTCTATAACTAATTTTTTATAATCAGCTATATCTGATGGGATAGATACATCTACTGTATAAGCATATTCCTTTCCTATTTCAACATTTTCAAGTTTTGTCAATCCATTTATTCTTTTTTCAATAGTAGGCTTTTCTTTTTCTTCTGGTATTTCTGGCTTTCCTGGAACTTCAACTTCTATTGGTGTACTTGGTTTTAAATATACAGTGTTAGAACTTTTACCAGGATTATTATTTATTTCTATACTTGCTGTGTTTTCTATTATATCTAACTTCACTCCAGATTTTACCTTAGCCTTTATTAATACCTCAACTTCTTTTCCATCTAATTTAGAAATAATATTTTGGTCTGTTATTTCCACTTGAATTTTATTGCCTGTTATATTAGCTAATTTTTCTACTTCTTCTGAGGACCCTTCACCTACAATAAATACCTTTACATCTTCTATATCTAATCTTTCATCTACTTGGTCTTCTATATAGATTTTGTCGTATCCATTGGTATTATCTACAGGTACCTTTATAGAATATTCTATACTTTCACCTAATAATACTGAAGCTGGTTTGTCTTTAGTATATGAGTCTTTATTCTTTATCTCTTTGCTAATATCAGGTGTTTTTGGTGTTTTTACAACTACCTCATTAGTTGGAATATCTTCAGGCTTTTCATCTCTCTTACTTTGTTTTTCTAAATTAGCTATATTTCTTATTTCCCCTTCTTCTGCATTTTCTTTTAATTTTACATTTAATATTAAATCTAACTTAGATTTTCCTTCTAAACTAGCAAAATCTTTAACTTCAACTTCTAGTAAATTATTTTCTTCAACAACTAAAAGTCCCATAACTTCTTTTTCTTTATCTAAATCTTTCTGAGTTAAGATTTTCTTTTCCCCATCTAAATCAATAGTAAGTCCAATAAGTTCTAACTTGTCATCTAGCTTATCTGATAACTTATAAAACTTATAGTCTTCTATATCGTTTGGAAGAATAGTGGATATTTTATAGTTAAAGTCTTTTTTATAATCTATAAATCCATCCTTAGCTCCTTCCACTGATTTAGATACATCTGGTTCCACTGGCTCCTTAGGCTTAATTGTAACTGTCTCAGTCTCCCTAACTGGATTATTATTTAATTGATACTCTCCTGTATTTTCTATAGTATCTTTTAAATTCTCCTTATTTAAGACTTCTACAGTAATAACTAAATCTAAAGTTTTGCCAGATAATTCTTTTAGCTCATCTTTTAATTCAAGCCCAACTCTATTATCTTCCTTATTTATATCTACTTTTTTAGACAAGCCCTCATCAGTTTTTCCGTCTATTTTAACTTTAACTGATTTTATTTTTAAGTCTTCATCTAAACTGTCAGATATTACAAAGGACTTATATCCCTTTATATCATCGAATTTAGTTGAAATCTTATAGGAGATTTCTTTTCCTGCTACTACATCTGCTCCATCTTCCATACCCTCTATAGTTTTCTCTACGTCTGGATCTTCAGGCGTTTTTACAACTACTTCTTCTGTTGGTATATCTTCAGGTGTTTCATCCTTTTCCTTTTGTTTTCTAAGTTTTGCTATATTAGTTATTTCATAGTTTTCTATAGCCTTATTTAACTCTACATCTAATACTATATTTAAGTTAGTCTTACCTTCCATAGAAGCAAAATCTTTAACCTTTACTTCTATAATATTTCCTTCCTTACTTAAACTTAATCCTAAATAGTCTACCTGTTTTTCAAGTTCTTCTAAAGTAAATTCTCTACTTTCATCATCTAAAGTTAACTTTAGTTTTACCAAATCAAGATTCTCATTTAGTTCGTCTCTGATTTCATATACTAAATATTCCTCTATATCGTTTGGCAAGTCACTAGAAATAGTATAGCTAAAGATTTCACCCTTGTTTACTATACCATCTCCACTTACAGATTTTCTTATTCCTGGATCTGTAGGTTTTTCAGGTTTAATAGTTACTATTTCTGTTTCTTTTTTAGGGTTATTATTTAACTTATAGTCTGCTTGATTTTCTATAGTTTCTTTTAACTTATCTAAGTTTTTAACCTCTACAGTTATAACTAAATCAAGAATCTTAGATTCTAATTCTTTAATTTCATCTTCATTTAGTTCAAGTCTTACTGTATTTGATTCTTTATCTATTTCTAGCTTCCTAGTTAATTCTTCATTATCTAATCTATTAACTTTTACTTTAACGTCCTTAATATCTAAGTCTTTATCTAAACTATCTGATATTACAAAAGATTTGTATCCTGCAATATCATCAAATTTAGTTGAAATCTTATAGGAGATTTCCTTTCCTGCTACTACTTGGGAGCCACTTTCTAATTCTTCTATAGTTTTTTCTACATCAGGTTCTTCTGGAGTTTTTACTACTATTTCATTACTTGGTATATCTTCCGGTTCTTCGTCTCTTCTACTTTGCTTGTTTACAAAAGCTGTATTTCTTATTTCTCCTTCTTCTACTCCATCTTTTAATTTTACCTTAACTAGTATATCTATTTTCTCTTTATCTTTTAATTTTTCTGGATTTAAGATATCTAGTTCTAAAAGATTGTCTTCTTCAGTAAAAGTAAAATCTTCTCCCTTTTCAAAGAGTCCCTTAACAGCCTTAAGCAATTTAGATTCTTTTTCAATTTTAAGTTCTTCTATTTCTCCCCCATCTAAAATATCTTTGCTTCTAAGATTTCTAATCTAGGGTCTAATTGATCTAGAATTTTATAGGACTTATATTCTTCTATATCATTTGGTATTTCGTTTGATAAAGTATAACTAAATTCTTCTTCATAGTTTATAGTTCCTTCTTTATCCCC
>JASKZW010000021.1 GCA_030147425.1 Tissierellales bacterium | reverse complement strand
AACTCTTCTATTTTTATTTCTGCTGGATTAAATGAATATTTTATCTCTAAATCTGGATTTATTGGATTTGAAGTTTCATTATTATCTTTAGTATAAAATGATAAGTCAATAGAACCATAGGAACTTATAGGGTCTATAAATCCAGGGAAAACATGCTCTCCCTGGATTATAGTATCTCCTGTATATTCTATATTTTTATCAATTCTAGTAATAAGTCCATCTTCAACCAATATATCATGATCAGTTAAAACTTCACCGTTTCCAACATGTATATTAGTTCCTCTTATTAACATACTTACCTCCTAGAATTAAAAATCTTTCTTTATTTTACCTGTCCCTACTAAGTGACATGCTACAAAGTGACCTTCTTTTACTTCTCTAAACTCTGGTTGTTCCTTACAGATTTCTTCTGCATATCTACAACGAGTTCTAAATCTACATCCGCTAGGTGGATTTATTGGACTTGGAATCTCACCTTCTATTGGTATTACCGTTTTCTCAGCTTCAATTTTAGGGTCTGCTACTGGAATAGCTGACATTAAAGCTTGAGTATATGGATGTAATGGGTTACTGTATAACTCATCACTTTCTGTTAACTCAACTATCTGTCCTAAGTACATAACACCTACTCTATCAGATATATATTTAACCATAGACAAGTCGTGAGCTATAAATAAATATGTTAAACCTTTTTCTCTTTGTAAATCCATTAACAAGTTTACTACTTGGGCCTGAATAGACACGTCAAGTGCTGATATTGGTTCGTCTGCAACTATAAATTCTGGTTCAATTGCTAAAGCCCTTGCTATACCTATCCTTTGTCTTTGCCCTCCTGAGAACTCGTGAGCGAATCTTGAAATATGCTCTTTATTTAGTCCTACAGTTCTTAAAAGGTCTAATATCATTTGTTCTCTTTCTTTACCATGAGCAATGTCATGTATGTCTAAACCTTCTCCAATTATATCCCCTACTGTCATCCTTGGGTTTAGTGATGAATAAGGGTCTTGGAAAATTATTTGAGCTTTTTTACTAAAGTCTTTCTTTTCATGCTTATCTAGACCATGAACATCTACACCTTCATATAATACTTCACCATCTGTAGCATCATATAAGCCTAATACAGTTTTACCACAAGTTGTTTTACCACAACCTGACTCTCCTACTAAACCTAGAGTTTCACCTTTATATATATCAAAACTTACATTATCTACTGCTTGAACATAGGAATCTCTTCCCACTTTAAAATATTTTTTTAAGTTTTTAACTTCTACTAAAACTTCTTTATTCTTTTTATTCGCCATATACAGCACCCCCATCTAAAATTACTTCAGGTACACCTGTTTTATCTGCATCAGGGTGATGTAACCAACAGTCTGCACCGTGTGTAACACTAAATTTAGTAGTTTCAGGATACTCTTCCCTACAAATTTTCATAGCATACTCACATCTAGCAGCAAAAGGGCAGCCTTTTGGTGGGTTAGTTAAGTCTGGCGGTGTTCCTACTAATGAATATAGTTTTTCATCTTTACTACTTGTTAACTTAGGTACTGATCTTAATAGGGCAAATGTATATGGATGTCTTGGAGTGTAGAATATTTCATTCTTATCCCCTCTCTCCATTACTTTACCTGCATACATTACTTGTATTCTATCAGCAGCATTTGCTACTACCCCTAAGTCGTGAGTTACAAGTATTACTCCTGTATTCATTTCTTTTTGTAAGTTCTTAATAAGCTCCATAATTTGTGCTTGAATAGTTACGTCTAATGCAGTTGTTGGTTCGTCTGCTATTAGAACTTCTGGGTTACATGCTAAAGCTATAGCTATCATAACCCTCTGTCTCATACCTCCTGAGAATTCAAATGGATATTGATCCATTCTTTCTTCAGGATTAGGTATATTAACTAATTGTAGCATTCTTAAGGCTGCTTTTCTTGCATCTGCCTTAGATAATTCTTCGTGAATAAATATACTTTCTGCTATCTGATCTCCAACTTTCATAGTTGGGTTTAAGGAAGTCATAGGGTCTTGGAATATCATTGATATTCTTTTACCTCTTATATGCTCCATTTGCTCTTCTGTATACTCAAGCATATTTTCTCCCCTAAACTTTATATAAGCTCCTTCACCATCTATTATAGTGTTTTCTTTTGGTAGTAAGTCCATTACAGCCTTAACTGTAACAGTCTTACCACAGCCTGACTCTCCTACTATTGCTAGAGTCTCTCCTCTATCTACATGAAAGTCAACACCTCTTACAGCCTGAACAATACCTGCATAAGTTCTAAAGGACACATTAAGGTTATTAACTTCTAATATTCTTTCTTTACTTTTTATATCTGTCATCTTCGATCACCTACTCCCTTAATTTTGGATCCAATGCGTCTGATAATCCGTCACCTATTAAGTGAAATGCTAATATAGTTAAAACTATCATTAAGCTTGGGAAAAATAGAATATGTGGTTGGAACATAAGTCTTTCTTTCCCTGCTGATGCTAATGCTCCCCAGCTTGTCTCTGGAGGTCTAACTCCTAGACCAATAAAGCTTAGGAAGGCCTCACTAAATATGAATCCTGGTACTGACATTGTTATAGTTACCATTATAATTCCTAGTGTATTAGGAAGTAAATGTTTCATGATTATTCTACCTGTTCCTGCACCTAATGCAGTTGCTGCTTCTATATAATCCATTTCCTTAAGTTGTAAAATTTGTCCTCTTACCATTCTCGTAGTACCTACCCAGGATAAAATACTCATGGCAAATACTAGCGAGAATAAACTTCTTCCCATAACCATTGTTAATATAATTACAACTATTAAGTAAGGTATGTTTCCGATAAACTCTGTAAAACGCATTATTAAGTTATCTACTATTCCACCCTTTAATCCTGCTAGGGCACCTAAAAATGATCCTACAGTGAACATTATTATAGTACAAAGAACCCCTATTAAAATAGAAATCCTTCCTCCATAACAAACTCTCGTAAATATATCCCTTCCCATATCATCTGTACCAAACCAGTGTTCACTAGTTGGCGTTAAGTTCTTCTTAGACGGATCAATATACTGATAGTTCTTTCCTGATAATGTTGGTCCTATAAATATAGTTAATATTACTAGTGATAATAATACTAAACCGAACATAGCTAATTTATTTTCTTTAAATCTTCTCCAAACATCTGCCCAATAAGTTAATGAAGGCTTGTCTAATCGTTCGGAATCTGTTTCGTCTATACCTACCCTTTCAAATAGGCTCTTATCTTTCACTTCTGACATATATTAAACCTCCTAACTTTCTTCTGTAACTTTTATTCTTGGGTCTACTACACCATACATTACGTCTACTAATATTAATGAAACTATATATAAAGCTGCAAAGAATATTGTTAAACCTAATACCATTGTATAGTCATTATCTCCTACTGCTTTTACATAGTAAGCTCCTAATCCTGGAATTGAGAACATGTTTTCAATTACGAATGAACCACCAAATATACCTGCAATTGCTGGTCCTATCATTGTTACTATAGGAACCATTGTGTTTCTAAAGATATGCTTTCT
>JASKZW010000013.1 GCA_030147425.1 Tissierellales bacterium | reverse complement strand
TGTTATAAACTTACCCATATGACTCAATCCTTTCCTAGTCTTTGTTTAACTATATATTATACACTATATGTGCCCATATTTACCCTTTTTTACTAGGATAAAACTAAAGTGCCTTCCTTATAAGTCCTAGTAATTCCTGGCTGGGAGCAAATATAAAGTAATGCTCCTTGTTATTTTTCCTGTACTTTCCTATATATTTCTTTTCCTCATCCAAGGAAAAGTCATATAAGGGCTTTTTATCTATTTTTGCCTGGTCTTTTTCCCTTATCCAAACTAATTCATCTAGATTTATATAAAGCATTTCAAACTTTCTTTTCCCTATTAGTCTGCTGAAAATTAAATAGTCATTGCTTAATTCATAGGAGTAGTCTGAAAAGTATTTTATAAGAATCCAACTACAGATTATTACTATGGAAATTATGGAAATCAGGGTAGATATGTATGGATTTTTATTGTCTAAATAATTTGCCAGATATATTATAAAGTTAACTAGGATAACAGCTAGGATAAATACTATAAATATTTTTACTACTGGTTTTTCCTTTCTTTTAACTATCTGCTCCATATAATTCCTCCTAGCTATATTTTAGTCTAATTTCTAGCTTTTTACAAATAAAAAAAGATGTTGTTTCCAACATCTTTTGCCTTATTTCAGGCTACAGGCCCTTATAACTTTTGGACTTATATCCATTTTCATACACCAGTTCCCTACTAACTCTACATTTTCTCCCCTAGACTTTAAGTCTTCTATTTTGTCCAAGTAAGTTTCCTTGTCACTTTTCAAAGAGCGTATATCTAATAAGCCCACCTTATCCAAAGAGGTAGATGTCTTACCACATAGGTGAACTGTAGTATCCGACATTTTTCCTTGAATTTTTTTCAGTATCCTATATGTAGATTTTCCAGATAGATCCTTATAGGTTTTAGGACCTACTATATCTATAGTGCCTGCCGGATCTGCATAGGATATAAGGTCTACACCTTTTTTCCCAGCCTCTATCATTATATTTGATAAACTATCTTCTATAATGAAAAGAAGCTCTTCTAACTTATCCTTATCCCTTCTTAAAAGTTTATAAAATAGTCTTGTATCTAAAACAGAAGTAGCTATGGTTATAGGTCCAGTTATGTTAAAGATTAGTTTCTCACCCTTATCTTTTAAAATTTCTGCTGCATCTAAGCTGGTTTTTATCCTGCCTTGGTCAGGGCTTATTTCTTTTAATTTAGAAATATCTTCTTCTTTTTCTATAGCATACTTACTTATCCTATTACCTAATACTGAATCATAAGTTATTTCTGAACCAAATATTTCTGCCTCTACTGTATGACAGAAAGGTAAAATAGGATAGTATCTGTTTTTATCTTCCTTTACCATTAGGGCTAATTGGGCCATTTTTTCACTATCATGATTAGCTTCTTCATAGCTAACTCCTAGTTTTTCCAAAAGTTCTTCTGGTATGGTATCAGTTTGATTTTCTACACACTTAAAAATTCCCTTCATTTTTTACCCCCTTAAAAGGATAATTCCCTTACAAATACATCCTGGAAATTCTCTTTCATTGATAATTCTAAAACCTTCATTTCCTTATATATATCATAGGTTCTTTTCAAGCACTCTCTATTTATTAAGCCTAGTCTGGAACTTTCTAAGGCTGTATTTCCTAAAAACTTAATATCTCCCTTAAATCCTTTAGGTATTAGACCTATCTCTAATATACTATCTGGATTAATATGATAGCCAAAGGCACCTGATATATAGGCTATAGGAATTTCTTCTAGTTTTAAATCTATCTCCTCTAACATAAGAATTATTCCAGATGAAATAGCTCCCTTAGCTAATTGAATCTGCCTTATATCTTTTTGGGATATGTATATATCTTCTGTTATATAAAATTTCTTATCTCTTAGTCTTTTTTCTATTTTTGGATCTAGCCTCCTAGACCATCTACCAGTTTTTCCTACTATTTTAGACTTTACTAGGCTAGCTGCTATGTCTAAAAGACCACTACCACATATCCCTACAGCTTCGCTTCCTCCTATTGTTTCATAGGATATATTAAAGTCCTCATCTATGGAAAAACTTTCTATAGCACCTTTTTGTGCCCTACAACCACACTCAATATTCATTCCCTCTAAAGCTGGCCCAGCAGCTGTAGAAGTAGATATTATTTTTCCATCCTTTAGGGCTGCTAACTCACCATTAGTTCCTATATCTATAAAAAGTCCATCTTTTTTCCTATCAAAACCTGATGCCATTATTCCACCAACTATATCTCCTCCTACATAGGATGATGCGGCTGGTATAAGGCTTAAAATACCATTAGGATTAGTCTTTATTCCTATGTCCTTATTGTAGATATTTTTTGGTGCTAAAAATACTGGCCTATAAGGAGCCTTGGCCAGGGAAGCTGGATTAATTCCCAATAGTAAATGGGCCATAGTAGTATTGGCTGCAACTATAATATGATAAATATTTTCCCTAGTATATTTTTCTCCTACTAGGTCATCTATTGTCTTATTTATAGCTTTTACTATAGCCTCTTGAAGTTTTTTTGGCCCATCCTTATTTTCCATACAATAAGTTGTCCTAGTTATAACATCCCCACCGTATTCTGTTTGTGGATTTAAGGAAGATTTTTCATCTAGAATTTTACCTGTTTCTAAATCTATTAAATAATAAGATACTCCTGTAGTACCTATGTCAATAGCAACTCCAAGTAAGTCTTTCTTGTCTTCTAACTTATATATATCTATAAGCTTATCCTCAAACACTA
>JASKZW010000012.1 GCA_030147425.1 Tissierellales bacterium | reverse complement strand
ATAGAAAAATATATTTAAAAATAAAAAAATCATTTAAATATATGTATTAAAAAAGCTAAATTGTGGTATAATTACACTACAAATGAAAGTTTGATTAAAATTGAGGAGGGTTACTATGGATAATAATTGTAATTGTAACCATGACCATGAACATGACCACAATTGTGGAGATGACTGTGGATGTGGAGAGGAAATGGAAACTATAACTTTAACTTTAGACGATGATTCTGAAATAGAATGTGGAGTTTTAGGAATATTTGAAGTTGAAGATAAGGAATATATAGCTCTACTTTCTGAAGAAGATGATGTTTTCCTTTACCAATATGAAGAAATTGATGAAGAGTCTGCAGATCTTATAAATATTGAAGATGATGAAGAGTTCGAACTTGTATCTCAAGCCTTCGATGAGTTATTTGAAGAAGAATAAAATCACACTTTAGCCTGGCTAAAGTGTTTTTTTATGTAGAAAATTAAATATTGTATTTTGGTTACCATTGCTAGCTTGTGGTAATATATTAATAGGTGGTGAAAAAATGAAATATAAGATAGATTATATAGATGATAAGGTTATTTTAAGGGATATGAAGGATTTTGAGCCGGAGCATATATTTGAATGTGGTCAGGCTTTTAGGTGGAAGAAGGAAGAAGATGGTAGCTATACTACTGTAGCTTACTCAAAGTTTTTAAATGTTAGTAGGGATGGTAAGGATATAGTACTTTATCCTACTAATAAGAAAGATTTTGAAGATATATGGTATTACTACTTTGACTTAGAAACAGATTATAGTGAAATAAAGGATATTTTAAGTGAAGATAAGATCCTAAAAGAAGCAAGTGAATATGGCCATGGGATAAGAATATTAAATCAAGAACCATTTGAAACTGTAATATCTTTTATAATCTCAGCTAACAATCAAATACCAAGAATTAAAAAATCTGTAGAGACTATAGCAAAAGAATATGGAGATTATATAGGTGAGTTTAAGGGAGAGAAGTATTATTCATTTCCTGATGCAAAAACCTTATCAAAGGTTGATGTATCTGATATTAGAGAGAAGGCGAGAGTCGGTTTTAGGGACCAAAGAATAATAGATAGTAGTAAGATGATAGACCAAGGTTTGGTAGATCTAGATGAGGTTTTTAAACTAGATAGACTGTCAGCCCAGGAAGAACTTATGAAATTACCAGGGGTTGGACCTAAGGTTTCTGATTGTGCTCTTTTATTTGCCTTTAGAAAAGGAGATGCCTTCCCAGTGGATACTTGGGTTAAAAGAGTTATGGAACATTTCTATTTAAAAGAGGAAACGCCAGTAAGTAGAATAGGTAAGATAGGTCATGAACTATTTGGTAGTCTGGCAGGATATGCTCAGCAGTATCTTTTTTATTATGCAAGGGAAGAAGAAATAGGAAAACAAAAGAAAGTAAAATAGGAGGTATATTATGAAGACTTTAAATAAATATATAGACCATACATTATTAAAACCTGAGGCTAAAAGGGAAGATATTATAGAGATATGTAAGGAAGCAAAGGAATATGACTTCATGTCAGTTTGTATAAATCCTAACTGGATTAGTTTAGTAAAAGAACAATTAGAAGATAGTGATGTTAAGGTTTGTACTGTAATAGGATTTCCACTAGGTGCAAATAATAAAGAAACGAAAGCCCTAGAAGCTAAAATTGCTGTGGAAGATGGTGCTGATGAAGTAGATATGGTAGTAAACATAGGAAGGCTTAAATCAAAGGATTATGACTATGTAAAGAAGGATATTGAAGGGGTAGTAAGGGCAAGTGGTGATAAGTTAGTAAAGGTTATAATAGAAACTTCTCTTTTAACTGATGAGGAAAAGGTAAAGGCTTGTAAAATAGCTATGGAAGCAGGAGCACATTACGTTAAAACATCTACAGGATTCTCTGATGGAGGAGCTAGGGTTGAAGATGTAAAACTTATGAGAGATACCGTAGGAGATAAGCTAGGTGTTAAGGCTAGTGGTGGTGTTAGAACTTATGAAGATGCCCTTAAATTTATCGATGCAGGTGCTAGTAGACTAGGAGCATCAAGTGGAGTTAATATTATTAAAGAAGAAAAGGCAGCTAATAAATAGTTTATATTCTTTTTTAAAACAAAATATTATATAATAGTATAGGTGAGAAATTTAAAAGATCATTAATATTCTATATATAATAAAGGGGAATATGTATGGGAATAGAAAATATTGAATTAAAACAAAAGCTATGCAAGGAATATGCTGAAAAAATAGAACTATATGATAGATTATCAGTATCTATGGAAGATTATCTTTCAAGACTTATAAAAAGGCATGGCATAAGTGTAAAGTCTATAAATGCTAGGACTAAAAATTTACTTAGTTTAAGTAAAAAGATTGAGACAAAAAATTATAAATATTCCAGTTTAGAGCAAATAACTGACTTAAGTGGTCTTAGAGTTATAACCTATTATTCTGATGATGTTTATAAGGTGGAGGATATAATAAATAATCACTTCCTTGTAGATAGGCAAAACTCAATAGATAAGGCCAAAACCTTAGAATATGATAGGTTTGGCTACCTATCCCTACATTATGTAGTTCAGTTACCAGAAATAATTTATAGCCAGGAAGAATATAGAGAATTTAAAGGTCTTAAATTTGAAATTCAAATAAGATCTATCTTACAGGACGCCTGGGCTGAAATAGAGCATGATCTAGGATATAAAAATAAAAATGGAGTACCTCAAAAAGTTAAGAGGGATTTCTCACGTTTAGCAGGTTTATTAGAACTAGCAGATAAGGAGTTTCAAAGTATTAGAGACTATATAGCAAATTATGAAGATGAAATAGTTGAAGAGGTTAAGGTCTTAAAGGAGCCTATTGTTATTGATGATGTCTCTATAAGGGCTTATATTAGATATAATGAATATTACAGGGCCCTTTTATATAAGTTTGGAGAAGAGGTTAGTATTAAAAAGATGAATATGCAGGCTGATATAGCCAAGCAACTTTTATCGGTTGATATATATACATT
>JASKZW010000010.1 GCA_030147425.1 Tissierellales bacterium | reverse complement strand
TCTATAGGACTTTTACAGGCCTTAGCATCCCAGGGGCTAATAAATTTAAATATAGCCTTTCCAATACTTTTTGGAGATAATATAGGTACAACTACTACAGCTTTAATATCAAGTGTAGGGGCAAGTGTTACAGCTAAAAGAGCTGCAATAATCCATTTTTTATTTAATTTAACAGGTACCCTTATATTTATGACACTGTTAAGAAAACCTATAGAGTTTATAGTATTAAAGGTTTCACCTAATAATGTTAGGAGTCAGATAGCTAATGCCCATACCTTGTTTAACTTATTAAACCTATTAATACAATTACCTTTTGCAGATTACTTAGTTAGGGCAGCTATAAAACTTGTTCCAGGAGATGATAAGGAAAAAACAGAAACTAAATTCTTAGATAGTAGAATAATAGAAACTCCTACTATAGCTTTAGGACAGGCATCAAAGGAAGCTGTGAGAATGGGACATATAGTAGAAGAAAATTTAATAAAGGCAGCAAGGGCCTTTAAGGAAAAGGATAAGGACTTAGTTAAAGATGTGTATAGGGAAGAACAGATAATAAATAGTATAGAGAAGAATGTATTAAAGTTTTTAATTGAGTTATCTAATGCTCCTTTAACAGAAGATCAAAATAATGAGATTAAAATAATAATAAATACTATTAATGACGTAGAAAGAGTAGCAGACCATGCAGATAATATAGCAGAACTAGCAGAAATAGCTATAGAAGAAAAGCTAGACTTTACTGAAGATGCAATGGAAGAGTTTGAGGATATTTATTTAAAAGTTCTTAATGTTTTTAGAAAAACTATAGAATCATTTGAACATAAGGATTTAGATTTATCTAAGGAAATTATGAAACTTGAGGATGAAGTTAACAAACTAGAGAAAAAATATAGGGCAAATCACATAACTAGGCTTAATAATCAGAGATGTAATGCAGATTCTGGAGTTATATTTTTAGATGTTTTATCCAACTTGGAAAGAATATCAGACCACTCTGTAAACATTGCATTATACACATTAGAAGAGAGTATTATAACTGACTATAAGAAAAATCTATAAAAGGTATTGTAATTATTAAAATTTTATATTATAATACTTGTTGAAGATGTTAACAAAATATCAAAGAGTAAAAAGCCTTTTATAAAAGATATTTGACTAGGATAAGAATCTAGTTTAAAATAAGACTTGCAGCAAGTTAAAAATAGTTTATAATATACATACAGAGGCAAATATTTTAAGGTTTCAATAATGGACAAAAATAGTATGACAAGATTAGACAACTTGAGGAGGAAATGTTATGGCAGAACTTTATGATGTGGTTGTTCTAGGTGGAGGTCCAGCAGGTTTAGCAGCAGGACTTTACGCTTCAAGAGCTAGATTAAATACATTAATTTTAGAAAAAGAAAAAGCTGGAGGACAAATAGTAACTACAGCTGAGGTAGCAAACTATCCAGGATCAATAGAAGATGCAACTGGACCAACGCTAACAAAAAGAATGAAGGACCAAGCTGAAGAGTTTGGAGCTAAATTCGAATTAGACACTATAACAGAAGTAGACTTTAGTGATAAGGTTAAAATTTTAAAAGGTGAAAAAGAAGAATACCAAGCAAAAACTGTTATAATTGCAACTGGTGCAGTACCAAGAGCAATAGGATGCCCAGGAGAAGCAGATTTAGTTGGTAGAGGGGTTTCCTACTGTGCAACATGTGACGCAGCTTTCTTCGAAGACTTAGAAGTGTTCGTAGTAGGTGGAGGAGACACAGCAGTAGAGGAAGGAATGTACTTAGCTAAATATGCTAGAAAAGTAACTATAATCCACAGAAGAGATGAATTAAGAGCAGCAAAATCAATTCAAGAAAAAGCATTTGCAAATGACAAAATGCACTTTATGTGGGATTCAGTAGTAGAAGAAATCAAAGGTGACGGAATCGTTGAGTCAATGGTAGTTAGAAATGTTAAGACTGACGAGTTAACTGAAATAGAAGCTCACGAAGACGATGGAACTTTTGGAATCTTCCCATTCATAGGATTTATACCAGCAACAGACATGTTTGATGGTATAATAGATATGGAGGGTGGATACGTATTAACTGATGCAGATATGAAAACTAATGTAGATGGAGTGTATGCAGCAGGAGACGTTAGAGTTAAATCCTTAAGACAAGTTGTTACAGCAACTGCAGATGGTGCGATAGCAGCAGTTCAAGCTGAAAAGTTCATAGAAGACAACTTTTAATTTAAAAGCTAGATAATAAATTATTATTTTATAATATAAATTAGGAGGTATTTCGATGATAGAATTAGACAGAAAGAACTTTGAAGATGAAGTAAAAGAAGGTTTAGTATTAGTTGATTATTGGGGACCTACATGTGAGCCTTGTAAAGCATTAATGCCTCACATAGAAAAATTAGAAGAAGAATATGGTGACAAAATCAAATTTGCATCATTAGACATTACTAAAGCTAGAAGATTAGCTATAGCTCAAAAAGTAATGGGATTACCAGCAATAATAATCTACAAAGATGGAGAAGAAGTTGAAAGAGTTGCAGAATCAGAAGCAACAGCTTCATCAGTAGAAGAAATGATAAAAAGACACATATAATAAATTAAATTGTAATTAACTGGGCTGGAGCCTAACTCCAGTCTGGTTAAGATAAATGTAAGGTAAGGGTTTTTAAATTAATGAGGAGGTGAATGTTATGCGTCTAGAAATAGGCAATGTGCTTATAAATGACATTCAATTTGGTGAAGAAACCAAAATTGAAGGGGATGTTCTTTTCGTTAACAAGCAAGAAGTTATAGACTTAGTTATGGAAGACGAACATCTTAAAGAAGTAGACGTAGATATAGCAAGACCTGGGGAGAGTGTTAGAATAACTCCTGTAAAGGACGTTGTAGAACCTAGGGTAAAGGTAGAAGGACCTGGTGGAGTATTCCCAGGAATTTTATCAAAAGTTGATGTTGTTGGATCAGGAAGAACTAATGTTTTAAAAGGTTGTGCAGTAATGACAACTGGTAAAATAGTAGGGTTCCAAGAAGGTATAGTAGATATGAAGGGACCAGGAGCAGATTATACTCCTTTCTCAAAAACTAACAACTTAGTGTTAATTTGTGAACCAGTAGATGGTTTAAAACAACACGCTCACGAAGAAGCAGTTAGATATGCAGGATTTAAAGTAGCTGCGTATTTAGCAGAAGCTGCAAAAGAAATTGAAGCAGAAGATGTTGATGTGTATGAAGTAGATACTTTATTAGAAGGAATTAAAAAGTATCCAGACCTTCCAAAAGTAGGTTATGTACAAATGCTTCAAACACAAGGATTGCTGCATGACACTTATGTATATGGTGTAGATGCTAAGCAAATAGTTCCAACTATTATGTATCCAACTGAAATAATGGATGGAGCTATAGTGAGTGGTAACTGTGTGTCAGCATGTGATAAGAACACAACTTACCACCAAATGAATAACCCAGTTATTCATGACTTACTAAAAGTTCATGGAAAGGACTTAAACTTTGTTGGGGTAATAATCACTAACGAAAACGTTTATTTAGCAGACAAAGAGAGATCATCAAACTGGACTGCTAAGTTAGCTGAGTATTTAGGATTAGATGCTGTAATCATTTCTCAAGAAGGATTCGGTAACCCAGATACAGACTTAATCATGAACTGTAAGAAAATAGAACAAAAAGATATCGATACTGTAATAATTACAGACGAGTATGCTGGAAGAGACGGTGCGAGCCAATCTTTAGCAGACGCGGACCCATTAGCAAACGCAGTAGTAACTGGAGGAAATGCTAACGAAGTTATCGAATTACCACCAATGGATAAGATAATAGGAACATTAGACTATGTTGATATTATCGCAGGTGGAGCAGATGGAAGTTTAAAAGAAGATGGATCTATAGTAGTTGAGCTTCAAGCTATAACAGGAGCTACAAACGAAGTTGGATTCAACAAAATGTCAGCAAAAGGTTATTAATTAATATAAATAAAAATAAAAAAATAAGAAAGGATGTGCAGATAATGTCATTATTTGATGCAAGTAAAAAAGTAATCATTATCGGTGACAGGGACGGAGTTCCTGGACCAGCGATAGAAGAATGTGTTAAAACGACTGATGCAGAAGTAGTTTTCTCATCAACTGAGTGTTTTGTCTGAACAGCTGCAGGAGCTATGGACTTAGAGAATCAACAAAGGGTGAAAGACTTAACTGAGAAACACGGAGCTGAAAACATGATCGTGTTAATCGGAGGAGCTGAAGCTGAAGCTGCAGGATTAGCTGCAGAAACAGTTACAGCAGGAGACCCTACATTCGCAGGTCCATTAGCAGGAGTCCAGTTAGGACTTAAAGTTTACCACTGTGTAGAGCCAGAATTCAAAGAATCAGTAGATGCTGATGTATATGACGAGCAAATCGGAATGATGGAAATGGTTCTAGATGTTGAAGACATTACAGAAGAAGTAAGTGAAATAAGAGAAGAATTCTGTCAATTTGACTAATTCCCTATGATTTAAAGTAGCAGAGAGGAGGGAAGATAATGGGGAAAATTAAAGTAGTTCATTATATAAACCAATTCTTCGCCGGAATAGGTGGAGAAGAGAAAGCTGACCACAAGCCTGAGATAAGAGAAGGTGTTGTAGGGCCAGGAATGGCTTTAAACGCAGGCTTTAAAGGGGAAGCTGAGATAGTTTCAACTATAATATGCGGTGACAGTTACTTTGGTGAAAACATGGAAGAAGCTGAAGCTGAAATATTAAAAATGGTTGAAGAAGTAAACCCAGATTTATTTATTGCAGGACCAGCATTTAACGCAGGTAGATATGGAGTTGCTTGTGGTACTATAGCAGCATCAGTTCAAGAAAAATTAGGCATACCATCAATGACAGGTATGTATATCGAGAACCCAGGTGCAGACATGTACAAGAAAGATGTATATATAGTATCAACAGCTAATAGTGCAGCAGGTATGAGAAAAGCTGTTAAAGCTATGGTTCCATTAGCGTTAAAAGTAGCAAAAGGTGAAGAAATAGGAACACCTGAAGAAGAGGGCTATATACCAAGAGGTATAAGAAAGAACTTCTTCACAGAAAAAAGAGGATCTGAAAGAGCTATTGATATGCTATTAAAGAAAATAAAAGGTGAAGAATTCGAAACAGAATTCCCAATGCCTGACTTTGATAGAGTAGACCCTCAACCAGCTATAAAGGATATGTCAAAAGCTACTATAGCAATAGTAACTTCTGGTGGTATCGTACCTTTCGGTAACCCAGATCATATCGAATCCTCATCAGCTTCAAAGTATGGTGAGTATGATATAGATGGCATAGATGACCTTGTAGAAGGTGAATGGGAAACGGCTCACGGAGGTCACGACCCAGTTTATGCAAATGAAGACGCTGACAGAGTAATTCCTGTTGACATTTTAAGAGAAATGGAAAAGGAAGGAAAAATCGGCAAACTTCACAGATATTTCTACAGTACTGTAGGTAACGGTACTGCAGTAGCAAGTTCTAAAGCATATGCTGCAGAATTTGGTAAAAAATTAGTAGAAGATGGTGTAGATGCAGTTATCTTAACGTCAACGTGAGGTACTTGTACACGTTGCGGTGCAACGATGGTAAAAGAAGTAGAGCGTGCAGGAATTCCTGTAGTTCACATGTGTACTGTTGTACCAATCTCACTAACAGTAGGTGCTAACAGAATAGTACCAACTATAGCTATCCCACATCCACTTGGAAATCCAAACTTGGATAGGGAAGAAGAGGTTGCGTTAAGAAGAAACTTAGTTGAAACAGCTTTAGAAGCTTTATCAACTGAAGTTGAAGAACAAACAGTATTCGAACCTAAATAATATGATAAAAAAATATACTAAACGGGTCTTCGGATTCGTTTAGTATATTTATAATAATATATTTTGTAAGACAAGGTACATAAATTTTTGGAGGTGGAAGTATGAATTTTCCTGTAGTTAAAGGAACAAGTTATGTTTTATTACATGCTGAAGACATGGTTCTTCACAATGGTACAACTCAAACAACAGAGATGATCACAAACCCAGAGTCAGAATATTTAAAAAAGTTGCCGAATCATTTACGTAAGTTTGATGAGGCGGTAAATTATTTACCAAACCAAGTTTATATTGGAAATGAAACTCCAGATAAACTAAAAGAGGCTGCTAAGCCTTGGTTTGAAAACCCTCTAGAGGGAGCAGACAGATTTGGTAAATTCGGAGAAATAATGCCTGAAGATGAATTTATCGGACTTATCAAAATAGTAGACGCTTTTGATTTAGTTAAATTATCAGAAGACTTTACTAGTGATGTAAAAGCTAAATTAGAAGAGCATCCATTAATGACTGAAGAGTTAATTGCTAAGTTAAAAACTGGTGATGACTTAGACAGTATAAATGATCAAATAGAAAACCACGATGCAGAAGCTATCATGTATGAAGGAGAAGTTGTAGGATGTGTTAAGAAAGGACATGAAGTTGACCCTAACTTAACTGCTCACATCTTATTTGAAAACTTAGTAGCTAAGGCATCAGGAGTATTAGCTGCATTAAACTTAGTAGCTAAAAACGACTTTGATCCTAAAGATGTAGAATATGTTATAGAGTGTTCAGAAGAGGCTTGTGGAGACATGAACCAAAGAGGTGGAGGTAACTTCGCTAAATCTATCGCTGAAATGGTAGGATTTGAAAATGCAACTGGTTCAGACACAAGAGGATTCTGTGCAGCTCCAACTCATGCTATTATAGTAGCAGCTTCATTAGTTCAAGCTGGAACTTTTGATAATGTAGTTGTAGTTTCAGGAGGATCAACTGCTAAATTAGGTATGAATGGTAAAAACCACGTAGAAAAAGACATGCCTATATTAGAGGACGTTGTTGGTGGATTTGCTGTATTAATAAGCAAAAACGACGGAGTTAACCCTATATTCAGAACAGACATAGTTGGTAGACATACAGTAGGAACTGGTTCATCACCTCAAGCAGTTATGGGTGGATTAGTTACTGAGCCATTAGATAGAGCTGGATTAAGCATAACTGATATCGACAGATACTCAGTAGAGATGCAAAACCCAGATGTTACAAAGCCTGCAGGAGCAGGAGACGTACCAGAAGCAAACTACAAAATGATAGGTGCTTTAGGTGTAATGAGAAAAGACATCGAAAGAAGCGAAATGTTAGGATTTATAGAAGATCACGGTATGGAAGGATGGGCTCCAACTCAAGGACATATACCATCAGGAGTACCTTATTTAGGATTTGCTAGAGATGCAATGTTAAACGGTGAAATTGAAAGAGCTATGATTGTTGGAAAAGGTAGTTTATTCTTAGGAAGAATGACTAACTTATTCGACGGAGTATCAATAGTTGTTGAAAAGAACCCAGGAAAAACAGAAGATGAAAAAGGTGTGTCCGAGGAAGAAGTAAGAAAACTTGTAGCAGAAGCTATGAGAGACTTTTCTTCTCATCTGCTAAATGATTAGGGGTGATAATAAATGTCAGATAAGAATGTAAAAAATATGATAGGTAAAGTATTTTCAGATATAGCTGACGCTGTGGAAACAGGCCAATTTGGTGAAAAAGTTAGAGTTGGATTAACAACTTTAGGAAGTGAACACGGCGAGGAGAATCTTATAAAAGGTGCGGAAATGGCACAAAGAAGAGATTCTTCAATAGAAGTAGTTCTAATAGGACCTAAAAATGATTCTGAATTAACTCAAGTAGTAGTTGAAACAGAAGATGAAGGCTATGCAAAAATGGAAGAACTATTAGACAATGGAGAAATAGATGCATGTGTAACTATGCACTATAACTTCCCTATAGGAGTTTCTACTGTAGGAAAGGTTGTAACTCCAGGTCAAGGTAAGGAAATGATAATAGCTACAACTACAGGTACAACAGCTACTGATAGAGTTGAAGCTATGATTAAAAACGGAATTAACGGTATAATAGCTGCAAAATCAACAGGAATTGAAAATCCAACAGTTGGTATCTTAAACTTAGATGGAGCAAGACAAGTTGAAAGAGGATTTAAACAACTAACTGAAAATGGATATGAAATAAATTTAACAGAATCCATGAGAGCAGACGGTGGCTGCATAATGAGAGGTAATGACTTATTAGCAGGAGTACCAGATGTTATGGTTACTGATACTTTAACTGGAAATATCTTAATGAAAGTATTTTCATCCTATACAACAGGTGGAAGCTATGAATCATTAGGATTTGGATATGGTCCAGGAATTGGTGAAGGATATGACAGAAATGTTTTAATCCTTTCAAGAGCATCTGGATCACCAGTAGTTGCAAATGCTATTGCTTATGCAGCTGATCTAGTATCAGGTGGAATAAATGAATTAAGAAAATCAGAATATGAGAGAGCAAATGAAGCTGGATTAAAAGATATTGTAGAATCATTTGCAAAGCCGGCTGCAGCGGCATCAGACTCTGATGAAGAAGTAGAAATGCCTGAAAAAGAAACTGTAACTGGACAAATTTCTGGTATAGATATACTAGACCTTGAAGACGCAGTTAAGGCTGTGTGGAAAGAGGGAATATATGCAGAATCAGGAATGGGTTGTACAGGTCCAATAGTTATGGTTAGCGATGCTAACTTAGACAAGGCAACTGAAATATTAAAAGAAACAGGTTATATAACTGAGTAATCAGTATTAAATATAAGGCACTTCAAGTTTAGGCTTGAAGTGCTTTTTGTTTTGAAAAATTTTGTAAATTATCATAATATTTGCTATAATAGGTCATGTTAGCTTATAACATTTTAAAGTCTAGGAGTGAATTTAATGAAGTTAGAACATGAATTAATTCTTCAACAGGAACAAAATCTAGTCTTAACTCCAGAATTAAAGCAAGCAATAGAATTGTTACAATTTAACAGTCAGGAATTAAAAGAATATATAGAGAATGAGGTTCAAGAGAACCCACTTTTAGAAATAAATGAGTCTAAATCGGATCAAGTAGATTGGCAAGAGTTTATAAAAAGCCAAGATAAAAATAATCATTACTCAAAAGAATACAACTCAAGTCCAGACCAAGAAGATTATAGCTATTCAAATTTTGTAAGTTATAACCCATCACTAAAGGAGATACTATTATTACAAGTAAATGTTTTAGATTTAAATAAGGATGATTTAAAAATTGCATATTTTATAATAGAACATATAGACAGTAATGGATATTTGACTAGTGATTTAGAGGATCTTAGTAAGGAGCTTAATGCAAGCTTAGAGGATTTAAATAGAATTTTAAAATTAATACAAAGCTTTGATCCTTTGGGAGTAGGAGCTAGGAACTTAAAGGAATCTTTAAAGATTCAATTAGAATATTATGGTGTTTATGATGAAAAGGTACACAAGGTAGTAGAGGAACATTTAAAGGATATAGGAAATAATAATTTAAATAAAATATGCCAAAGCTTAGACTTAGAAATTAGAGATGTAAAGGAAATATGTAAGATTATAAAAAAGCTTAACCCAAAGCCAGGCCAAGAATATGGAAATAATGATAGTATAAGATATATTATACCAGATGCTAGTATAAAAAAAGTTGATGGGGAATTTAAGGTTTTTCTAAATGAAGATACTGCTCCAAGATTAAATATAAATACGTTTTACAGGGATATGATTTTAAGGGAAGAAGATAAAAAAACTATAGATTATTTAACTAAAAAACTAGATTCAGCCCTTTGGGTAATTCGTACCATTGAGCAGAGAAAGGATACTATTTATAAGGTTCTTACAGCTATTGTTAAGTTTCAAAATGATTTTTTTGAAAAGGGAGAGAAATACTTAAAGCCCTTAACCTTAAAGGA
>JASKZW010000129.1 GCA_030147425.1 Tissierellales bacterium | reverse complement strand
GGAGCTTGGGGGCAACTTTATATGTCAGAGGATTTCCAAAAGAACAGCGTATTTAAGCATGCCCACTTAAAAACAAAGGAAGAGTTAATAAACTTAAATAAGGATGAAGTAAAGGATGAGGGCGAGTGTCTTTTTATAGGACCTATGACTGATGAGGAGAAGGTAAGTCTAGAATATGAAAAAGAATTATCCAAGACAGAAAAGGGAGGATTTGCATGTGTGCTTTGGGAAAAGGGAATGAAATAAGCTGTGAATTTAGCTTTTATCCCTTAGGAGATGAAGATTTTGTATCTATTATAAATCGAGTTTTAGAAATAATAGAAAGCTATAACTTAAGTTACGAGATAGGACCTATGTCAACCTTTGTTAAAGGAAAGGATCAGGAGGTTTTATCCTTACTAGCTCAGATAAATCAGGAAATGACAGAGGCAGAGATAAAGTATAGTATGAATATAACTATGTCTAATACTTGTGGGATTTAAATGGATAGAAAAATAATAGAGAGTAAATTGGGAAGGTCTTTTTTTAAGGATACTTCCCAACTTTTAATAGCGAGAGACTTTATATTTCTTAAGGGACCAGCAAGAAGAGATATTTTGGACTTAATAGACTTGGAAAATAAAAAAGTCTTTAATATCTTAATAGGAGATTCTGAACAATGGAATCTTTTAATTCAAGAAAAGTTTATTAATAGATTAGAAAAAATAGAAAGATATAGAATGGACCCTTTAGCTTTAGATAAAAATAAACTTTTTATCTTGTCTGATTCTTTAACTAGTAATTATAAAATTCAGCCTATAGATAAGAAAATTTATAAAAAACTGAGAAAAGAAGAATGGAGCTTTGATCTGGCAGATCTCTACTTAAACTTTGACGAATTTAAATATAATAATTGCTTAGGCTATGTTGCCTTTTATAAGGATCAAATTGTAGGTGGAGCATCCACATATTTTAAATATAAGGATGGCATTGAAATACAAATAGACACTAAAGAAAAATTTCAAAGGCGGGGGATAGGCCAGGCTTTAGGAGCTAGGCTAGTCTTAGAAACATTGAAGAAAGGTCTACTTCCTTACTGGGATGCTCATTCAAAGGCCTCATTTAAATTAGCCCAAAAACTAGGATATAAGCTAGATTATTCTTATAAGGCTTATGAACTATATAGTTAGATTATAAAGGACAGCTATTAATCTAGCTGTCCTTTAGCTTATAAAATTAAATTAATTTAAAATTTCTTCTATAGACTCCTTACATATGGCTATAGCTTTGTCTACTTCTTCCTTAGTAATAGTAAGAGGAGGATTAAAATAAAGTACGTCTCCTAAGGGCCTTAATATTAATCCTTTTTCTAAGGCTAGCTTATATATTTTGTAACCTGTTCTTTTCTTAGGATCAAAGGATATTTTTTTATCCTTATCCTTAACTAGTTCAATAGCATTAATACCTCCTATACTTCTAACTTCACCTACATATTCTAAGTCTTTAAATTCTTCATTAATTCTTTTTGTCATATAGTCATGAACTGGCTTAGCTTTTTCTAAAATTTTATCCTCTTTTAAGATTTTTAAAACAGCTATAGCAGTAGAACAGGCTAGAGGATTTCCACTATATGTATGAGAATGCATAAAGGCTACATGATCATTATAGTCTCCATAAAAAGCATCATATATTTCATTAGTAGTTATAGTGATGGCCATAGGTAGGTATCCACCAGTAAGACCCTTTCCTATACACATAATATCTGGACTTACATTAGTATGGTCAAAGGCAAACATCTTGCCAGTACGTCCATAACCAGTAGCTATTTCATCAGCAATAAGATGGACCTTATATTTATCACATAGCTTTCTTAATCTATTAATATACTCAGCTGGATAAATTCTCATACCTGAACTACCCTGAACAATAGGTTCAATTATTATTGCAGAAGTATTATCTCCATATTCTTTAAAAGCTTTCTCTGCATGTTCAAAGCATTCTATATTACAAGTTTCCCTATCTTTATTATAAGGACATCTATAACAGTCTGGAGCTTCAATATGTACTGTTTCTTCCATAAGCATTTTCCTATAGATTTTAGTATAAAGATCTACACTTCCTACAGAAAGAGCTCCTATAGTCTCACCATGATAGCCTCCAGTAAGGCACATAAATTTAGTCTTATTTTTATAGCCCTTTTGATACCAATACTGATAGGACATTTTCAAGGCTATCTCAACAGAAGAAGAACCATTATCAGAAAACTTATATTTAGCCAAGCCCTCAGGTACTTGTTCACTTAATAATTCACATAATCTTATAGCCGGCTTATGGGTAAAGTTAGCAAAAATAACATGTTCTAGTTTGTCCACTTGTTCTTTAAGCTTTTCATTTATTTTAGGATTAGAGTGGCCTAATAAGTTACACCACCAGGAACTTATTATATCCATATAACTATTACCTTCAATATCATAAAGGTAAAGTCCTTCACCCCTATCTATAACAATAGGTGGAAGCTCTTCATAATCTTTCATTTGTGAACAAGGGTGCCATATGTATTTCAAATCTTTTTCTGCCCAGTTCATTATAAAAACCTCCTAATTTCTTCTTTAATATTTTTACTAGATTTTTCAACCTTAGCTAATATAGGAACTTGACTTAATTCCTCCATCATCAAAATATTATCATTATCCATAATACTATCTTCATACATATTTACTATTATTCCTTTTATTTTAATATTTTTACTTTTTAAGTACTCTATACTAAGTATAGTTTCATTAATGCTTCCTAGCTTAGAACTTGTAACTAAGATAGTTTCTAAGTTTAGAACTTTAATAATATCTTCCAGGAAGATTTTTGCATCTTCTTCATATTTAATAGGGCATATAATGCCACCAGCCCCTTCAACAACAATAAAGTCAAATTTTTTTCCTATATTGGCAAAGTCTTTTCTTATTAGCTCTAAGTCTACAAAATTTCCCTCTATTCTAGAAGCTAGATGAGGGGATAGACTAGCCTTATAATAGAAAGATACCATTTCATCAAAGGAAGTATCTAGATTAGCTATTTCCTTAACATAGCCTACATCACTAGTCTCTTTACTAGTCATTCCACTTAAGACAGGTTTATAGTAGCCTGTATTAAGTCCTTCTTCTTTAAGTTTCTTTACTAAAAGCCCACTTATAAAGGTTTTTCCTACATCAGTACCTACTCCTGTAACAAATATTCCCTTAGTCATAAAACTCCTCCTTATCTTTTTAAAATAGGAATTAATCTTCTAGCTAGAAAAGCAGTAGAAACACATAAAAATACATCTCCAGGTACAGCCAGAAGAAAACAGTAAATAAATAAATTTTTTAAACTTATTGGACTTAATATTATGTATTTAGAAACTAAATAATAGTGGATCATTCCACAGGCATAAACAACAGCAAGTCCCAGAAAATTTGCCACTAATAGCCTTTTTAAGCTAGGCTCATCAACTTCATTTGCAATCTTACCTGTAAGATAACTTCCTATAGCAAAGCCTATAATATAGCCAAAACTAGGCTTTAAGACATAGGAAGGACCACCGCCTTCAGTAAAGATAGGAACACCTACAAGACCTAGTATAATATAGGTCAAAACACTAACCATACCTAGTTTAGCTCCTAAGAGCAAGCCAGCTAACATAGTAAATAGAAGTTGCAAGGTAAAAGGAACATAAGGTATGGGGATTCTTATAAATGCCCCTATAGCTATAAGAGCTGTAAAGACTGCAACTATGGTCATATCCCTTATAGATAATTTTTTTATAGTTTCCATCTTAACCCTCCTTTTCTAAATTACGACTAAAGAATAACATTATAGGAGAACTATGTCAACTATAAAATGAAATAAGGTTTACTAAAATGATAAAATTTTTTATTTGTTATATAATTGGAAAATTTATAAATTAGGAAAAGTAAAGTTAAAATAAAGAAAAAGAAGTTCTAAGGAACTTCTTTTTTATTTTCAAATTTATTAAATTTTAACTAGTCACATTCTCCATCTTCACTAAATGGTAGGAGCACCTTTCTTTTTAAGGGAGAATTTAAAACTATTGAAGTCTCAATTCTTCCATAGGCCATTAACTCTTCTAAAAGTTCATTCATAGTATCTACATCTGGTGCTGAGGCCTTCATTAAGTAATTATTCTTTCCAGTTATAGCATGAATTTCAGTAATGACTTCCTTTTCCAACATTTTTTCCACAAAATTATTGTGGGGTATGTTTAAATTACTTAGTTGTATGTAAAAAACAATCTTTCTACCAATCTTCTTTGGATTAACAATAACAGAAAAATGTTCAATAATTCCCTTTTCAACCATTTTATCTATTCTTTCTTTAGTACTAGGTCTGCTTAAATTAATCATTTCTGATAATTTTGTTATACTTAATTGGGAATTTTCCTGCAACAATTTAATTATCTCGCAATCTATTTCGTCCATATATTCATACTCACCCCTTTTTATAAAAGAATAGCAGAAGAAAGAACAATAATCAAATGCTAGTAAATTCAGA
>JASKZW010000128.1 GCA_030147425.1 Tissierellales bacterium | reverse complement strand
TAGGTTATAGGTGTATAAAGTCCTCTTGTCATCTTTCTATCACCCCTATTATTTCAGAAATGATTTTTTCAGCCTTAGCTGATTTTCTCATTTCCCCATTTATAGAAACTACTGGCGCATCGCCATTGTCACATACTTTTAAGCACTTTACTGTTTCTAAGTTTATCTTCCCTGGATACTCCTTAGATAGATCCTCTAAGTCCTCATATAAGTTTAAACTTCCTAACATGGTACAGTGGGTACCCATACATACTTTTACATCAACACTCATTTAAAATCCCCCTTAATTTTATCTTAATTATCTTATATATATTATACATGATAGGAGATTTTTGTCATTGTTATTTTTATATCATATTTGAATCACATATATTGTAACACCTTTTTTTAAAAAATTCTCTATTAATACAATTTTTCTATAGGTGGATAGCTATGTATATAATTTCTTTATAGGTTATAATATAAATATAGATAAAAAAGGAGGTTTTCTTATGGATATGAAGGAAATTAAAGTTGAAGCAAGAAAAAAATTAAAGGGCTTCTGTGCTGTTTGTCCTGTTTGTGATGGTGTTTGGTGCGCTGGTCAAGTTCCTGGCATGGGAGGAAGTATTACCGGATCTAGTTTTCAAGTTAATGTTGAAGATTTATACAAGGTTAAACTAAGATTAAAGACTATACATAATGCTAAGGAACCTAGTACTGCCTATGAGTTTTTTGGAAAAAAACTAGATTTTCCTGTAATGGCAGCTCCTATTACTGGAACTAAGTTTAATATGGGTGGTGCCTTAACTGAAGAAGAATATATTGATGCAGTTATTAAAGGTTCTAAAGAAGCAGGCAGTTTAGGAATGACTGGAGACTCAGCTGATCCTAATCTTTATAATATAGGTTTGGAAGCTATAGAAAAATATGAATCTTTTGGACTTCCTGTTATTAAGCCTAGGGAAAATAATGTAATTATAGACATGATTAAAAAGGCTGAAAAACTAGATATTCCTGGAATTGGAATGGACATTGACGGAGCTGGCCTTATAACTATGGCCCTACAAAATCAACCAGTAGGTCCAAAAACTTTTGAAGAAGTAAGGGAAATTGTAGATTCTACAGATTTACCTTTTATAGTTAAGGGAATAATGACAGAAGAAGATGCTGAAAATGCTATAAAGGCTGGAGCTAAGGCAATAGTAGTTTCTAACCATGGTGGTAGGGTTCTTGATGGAACTAGGTCTACGGCTAAGGCCCTTTACTCTATTAGTAAGAAATTTAAGGGACAGGTTCATATCCTAGTTGATGGTGGAGTAAGGTCTGGAGTAGATGTTTTAAAAATGCTTGCCCTAGGTGCTGATGGTGTTCTTATTGGAAGGCCAATAGTTACAGCTGCCTTTGGTAATCATAGTGAAGGGGTTAAGACTTATTTAAATACTATTAAAAACCAACTTTTCCAAGCTATGATCCTGACTGGAGTTAGTTCTTTAGAGGAGATAGACGAATCTATTATAGATATTGAATGGTAATAAAAAAAGACAGACACCTAAGTGTCTGTTCTTTTTTATTTAAAAATAATCATATATACAATTTGAAAAACAATTAAGAATAATGAAGGTACAACTTGATTCTTTATTACCCCAAACCTATCTTTCATATCTAAGGTTGCTACTGGCACTATATTGAAGTTAGCTGCCATTGGAGTAAGTAAAGTTCCACAGTAACCGCATGTTAAAGCTAACATCCCAATTAAAGCCGGGTCTACTCCATATTTTAAAACAAAAGGACCTCCTATACCAACAGTCATAACTGTTATAGCTGCAAAGGCATTTCCCATAATCATTGTAAAAAGCATCATACCTAGAGCATATACTACTATACCCACATTAACATTTCCCTCAGGAATTATTTTTCCTACTATCTCTGCTATAACCTGTCCAACACCTGCTTCAGTAAATATAGCTCCTAAACTTGCTAAAAGCATAGGCAACATACTTAAAGGACCAACTGTTGATAAAAGTCTTTCTGAGTCTCTTAAAAATACTCCCAGTGTATTTTCTTTAGAATATATTCTAAGTATAAGCATAGCTAAAAGTACTCCTACTCCTACTCCAACTAAAGCACCTAAATTGGTAAATATTGCAAATAATATAGCTGAAATACCAATTGTTAAGGCAGGTAAGAATATTTTCATTCCTATTTGCTCATATGACCTTTCCATATCTTCAGCTGTAGGCTCATCTTCCTCTCCTTTTTTAACTTTTCCTAAAATAGCTGGAATAGTCATTATTACTACTAGTATTCCATTTGCTATAGATGGTATCCACCTTCCAAAAGCTATTACTATACCCAAGGATGTCCAAAACACAAATGTTCCAAACTGGGAAGGGTTCTCTGGATCTTTTAAATTTTTTACTCCTGTATACATAGAGATTAAACCAATAAAGATATAAACTATCTCTAATAATTTTTCACCTAATAATATTTCTGGATTAGTAAAAAAGTTCATTATAATTCCTCCCTTCCGCTAGCTTTGTAGTATTTCTTTATCATCTTTTTATCTTTTTGATTGTAATATATTATAGTTACTAGAAGTGCAAATATAGAAACTGGAATTTCTACCTTTACTAAATCTATTAGTTCTACAGAATATCCTAATGATGCTAAAGTCGATTGAACTAAGAGTCCACCTGCCCCACCAACAAATAGAACTTGGCAGAAAAACCAAGCTATATTTTCCATACCTGAAGCCATTCCTTTTAACTCTTCTAAGTGTTCTTCGTGAATTTTATGACCTTCTGCTTCCACTGACCCAATTGCCATAGGCATTACTATAGGTCTAACAAAACCAGCTACTCCACCAAAACTTACATTAAAAGCTGCAAACATTCCTCTCATCAGGCCATATATACTAATAACCTTTCCAGGCGATACTCCCTTAACCCTGGATATAAGATCTGATGCAGCATTCTTAAGTCCATTTCTTTCTAAGGTTCCTGTTACAAACATTATTAATATAAATATTGCCATACTTCTATTAGCCACAAAGGAATTACCAAAAGTTTCTAATAATCCTACAAGGCCTAAATTTCCTACAAAAGCTGTTACTACAGAAGCTACTAATATTATTAATATTGAATCTAATTTTAAAGTAAAACCCAGAATAACTATTAGTACTCCTAAAAGTTTAGTCCACTCCATATCTACCACTCCTCTACACTAAAATAGGTCTTTGTCTTATGTTCACTAAGTTTATTGAATCTTCATCAATTTTAAAATCTCTTTCATATACACACTTGCTTTTCATTACCATATCCAAACTAGCTAAGTCATGTAATAAATGAGCCCTAGCGCATAGATATAAATATTCACCTTGAGCTGTCTCATCTGCTACCTCACTAGTATAGGATACTGTTGTTATCCAAGGAAATCTTATTGATGGATATCTGTGATCCTTATCATATTCAAAAGGTATCCAGTAGTTTATCATGTTTTTATAATAATCTGCTGGGAATAGTTTTGGTAACCAAGCATGGGCATACTTCTCAAATCTATCTATCCATTCCTTATTCTTTTCAGTGATTTCATCATCCAAAGCTATTCTATCGGCTATAACATCTTCCATCTTTTTATTAACAAGATAATTTCCCTTATATTCATCATTAGTAACATACCAGAAATAACCATATAAAATTGAACGCGGTAACCAAAAACCTTTATATGATGGAGATGTATATCCTGAAAATTGTTGTTCCCATTCATGACTAGGAACTCCATGGTTATCCACCATTATATCTGGTAAATATTTTTCCCAAAGTCTTGTTAAGCCCATAGCTTCTGTATGAATAGTATGAGGATTAAAGTGCTCATGGTAAAATTCTTTACCAATAGCATTAAATCTTGCCACATGTAATTTCCAATAAGGATTATCTTTTTGTAGTTCATAATGAATTTCTGTACCATCTACATTTTCCATTGGAACTATTACCAAAGACATCTTTTCTGCTAAATCTTTATAACCTTCATTAGTTAGTAGCTCTTTTATAAGCATAAATGCTGCATTTGTACTAGAAACTTCATTGGCATGATGCCTAGCATTTATTAGCTTAGAAGGAAGGTTAGTAAGTCTTTTTGTTCTTGATAAATAACCCTGGTATTTAGGCAATATTTCTATGGCATAAATATCCCTGCCTAAATATGACTCAGCTATTTTAAATACTTCTATCCCCTCTACTCTTTTTAGTTTTGAAATTATATCTAGATAAGCATCATATCCTATCAGCTCATCTTCCATTAAATCTATATCTAATATGGAAAGATCCTTCATTACTGGCTCATTTTCTTTTAATATAACTTCATACTCTTCTCTATTTGATTCTATAATTATCCTATCTACATTTGATATAAGTTTATTTATTTCTAGACAACCTTGATTTAAAAGTTCAGCATAGCTTTCTACTATTGACTCTTCTGCATTTGTTTTCAGTTTTAAAATATACTCTCCATCTTCTACAAATATTTCCTTTATAAATACCTCTATATCTCCTCTTGATCCTTCTTTAACTAAAACTTCTCCCTTGTGTTTTATGCAAGGAAAAGCTGACTGTTGGTCGTATAGACTTACTTTAAACTCAGGAGCTCCCTCTTGATTTTTAATTACAGGTAAAATAAGTCCTGGTGCATCTAACATACCTATTTTTTCTTTTACACCATAATTCTTGAAATAATCTGTAGCTACAAAATACATATCTTCATGAAAAGAATTTAAAGATGATATCTGGTCTTCTCTAAATTTTAATCTATGATCTACTTCAGAAAGCAATAGATCTAATCTAAGCTGGGCAAAAAATGGCTGTTCTTTTTCACTTAATTTTCCTTTTCTTGATTGTAAAATATATGACATAAGATCTTCTAAAACCTCTGCTTGATATATGTCCCATATATTTTCTAAATCTGACTTTATTCTTTTTTCTAACTTTAACTCTCCATTTACATAAACTTTCATATAACTTGTTAATGGATGAACCTTACCCATTTCAGGAAACTTATCTAAATAAGGTCTTTCTGAATACCTAACTTTATAATCAGCATTTATTATTTCTTTCCCTTGGGACTTAGCTATAAAATTATAAGTAATATCCTCCTTACCTTCATAGAGTTTAAAATTCACCTTACTCCTGCTAATTCCTAACTCTTCTGCTAATAAATCATCTACTGGATATAATTCTTGTAAAAACCTAATTGGTAAATCTAGCCATTTTTCTGGATTATCCTCTCCTAAGTTATGATAAGAAGGGGTTGCTCCATCTTCATCTACCCATTCTGTTTCTCCTTCTTTTAGGAATGGCTTGAAATATATATCTATTTCATCTACTTTCTTAGACGTTTTCTTAATTTTAGGTATAATAAGTTCATCTATCCAAGAATATCCTTGCTTATAGCTAGATATTATATTTACTCCTTCTAGTTCAATATCTCTTTCTTTTGCTTTATTTTGAATTTCTGTTGATAGCTTGTCTCTAACTGATTTTTCTTCACTTAAACAAGCCTCGATTTTTATTTTATCTCCAGATTTAGTTTCTTCAATTACCTTTTCCAAATAACTTTTAAAGACCTCTACTTCCCAATCTGGATTATAGTTTTTTTCATATATTTTTTTTAAAGCCTTATGATTTTTAAAGTCTACATCTGGATATTCTTTTTCTAAAACTTCTAATTTTCCTTCAACTTTTGGTGAAAAATATGCTTCTAATTCTTCATATTTTTTTGAATATAAATTTAAGTATGCTAATTGTCCATCTAGGTTTTTCATTATAAGACTATCAGATATTTCTTGAAGTAAATCTACCCAAGTTTTATTATCTAATACATATGGAAATGTTTCACAGATATGATATATAAATTCTTCTAGTTCTTTACCCTTACCTTTTATATTTACAATAAATCTACTTTGTTCTTTCTCTATATTTATACTAACTTTTTCATCTTCTTGAAATTTTATTAAGTTTCCTTTCCAGGATGAATCTGCTAATATAAATGAATCAATTTTTGTAGTCTCCATTCCAAATCTAAAGGCTAAATTACATGCTGACTTAATAATTGACAGGGATGAGTCTTCTGGAATTGATATTTTAAAATCTAACCTATCCACTAACTGATCTTTATCTTCGTCCTTAAGTAATTCTCCCTTTAAAAAAAGATTCTCTAGCCCCTTCTTTTTTCTCCAATCCATGCTTGGCAAGGATTCTGCACTTTCTGTCGCTGAAATATAATCCTTAGGCCAGGAAGTTTTTGCTAATTCAAAAATTTGTACAAGCTGGCTTAAATTTTCTGGCACTTCCATGCCCTTTTCATTTGACGTTATAGGAAAAACTGCATCCGTTGAAAAAAAACCCACGACTAGACTAGTATTTATTGCATTTTCTTGTAACTGTCTAGGCATATTTTCCTTGATAAGTAACTTAGTCATAATATTCCTCCTTTTTATTAGAACCGTAGTCCGTACTCGGTTCTTGTTTGTTATTATATTTAAACTCGACAACTTTGTCAAGTATTTTACAAGCATAATTGAAATTAGAGTTACTATGTGTTATGATTTCTATGGATTTAATATAGAAGGAGCTTTTAAATGACAAAAAAGAAATTAAGTATAAAAGAAAAAATATTAAGAAGTGGATGGGATTTATTTTTAAAACAAGGTTATGAAAAGACTACAGTAAACCAAATAATTAAAGAATCAGGTACTTCTAGAGGATCTTTTTACCACCATTTTTCTGGAAAAGAGGAAATTCTCTTTTGTATGGCCTATGATTTTGATATTAATTATGTAAACTGGCTAGAAAATTTAGATGAAAGTCTTCCTGCTTTAGATAAACTAAAAAAGTTAAATCAATTTGTTATGAAATCAATTGAAGAATCACCTTATAGGCCATTACTTGCGACCTTATATGGTTTACAAGTAAAAACTACTAGCAGAAGACATATTTTAAATCCTGAAAGAGAGTACTATAAAATAGTTGAAAGCTTTATGAGAGAGGCTATTGAAAAGGGTGAAGTTAGCCAGGCTTATAACTATCAGGAGCTAACTGAATGGTATACAATTATAGAAAGAGGGCTTACCTATGATTGGTGTTTAAACCAGGGCAGATACTCCTTATCTAAATACGGAAAAGTAGCTGTCAATTCCTTTATTGAAACAATAAAAAAATAAAAGTCATGCAAGATAGTTTGCATGACTTTTATTCTCTTTCTCTTCTTATTAAATTTATTCCAGCAAATATAGCAATTCCTATAACTAAAATTATATGAATAAAACCTGTTCCATACCAGACTTTTCCTAGGGTAAAATTATCTAAGGACACCTTATATTTTTTTATTAATTTCAAGGTATCTACCTGAACCAAGCCTATTAAAAAGGCTGATAAAATACTTATTAGTAATACAAATACTGTGGAGTCTTCTTCCATGAATTTTCCTCCTCATAAAATATACTATTATAATTATAGCACAATATAATATTTATCCACTAGTAACTATTATAAACTTTTTTGGATATAATAGGACTAGGAGGTTACCATGAATAAAATTTTATCAATTATACTAAGCATAGCCATGCTTGGACAAGCTAATTCTTTCAATAATAGCTACAAGAAGAATATTGAAAAAGAATTAATCAAACAAGCTGAAGAAAAAGTTGAAAACTTTTTATATTTTTATAATTTTGATCAAATCCAAGATAAAAATATAAAGTTTGAAGAAGATAAATTTAATTATCTAACTAGTTACTATAATAAGGATTATATGTATATAGAATTAAAGGAAAATGAAGTTAAGGTAAGTGGGGTTAGTCCTGTTTTTGAAAGTTGGTCTTTTGAATTTATAGATAGGGATAAGAAGGCTCTTAGTCATAATATGTATACTAATATGCCTATTAGGAATAATAATTTTTCTAAGAGTTTTAAGTTTTCACCAGACCAAATTTCTGGCTTTAATATAAAATTAAACAAGCATGTCTACCAGGCCTTTTA
>JASKZW010000124.1 GCA_030147425.1 Tissierellales bacterium | reverse complement strand
AGGGACGGAAATCTAACTGCTAATATTAGTAATTTAGAAAAGGAGAGTGAAGGCTTTGGAAAACTTGACATATGAGGAAAGTAAGGAAAAATTAGAGGAGATATTAAAAATATTAGAAGAGGATAATTTAAGCTTGGAAGATCATTTAGATTATTTTAACCAAGCTGTTAAATTATATAAATCATGTAGCAATAAGTTAGCTAAGGCAGAGAAGGAGTTAGAAGTAATAGTAGTAGAAAACTTAAAAGAAAATGAATTAGATATGGAGTGATATTTTGGATATAAGAATTGAACTTAATAGCTATAATGAATATTTTAATAGAGAATTATCTAATTTAATGGAAAGTTTTAAGCCATACTTTCCTAAAGATATTTATGAGCCTATGTATTATATCTTATTTACAGGTGGAAAAAGGATTAGACCCTTTATCTTAAATAGAAGTTATAAGATTTTTAGAGATGACATGGAAAATTCACTCCCTTTTGAAATAGCTTTGGAAATGATACATACCTATTCCTTGGTTCATGATGATCTTCCATCTATGGATGATGATGACTATAGGAGGGGTAAAGAAACTGTACACAAGAAATATGGAGAGGCTAGCGGTGTTTTAACTGGTGATGCCTTATTAAATATGAGTATGGAAGTTATAACTAGTTTTGCAAAAGATTTAGATTCTGATATACAAAGGAAATACTTTAAAGGGATGAATCAACTTTATAAAAGTGCCGGAGCATCTGGAATGATTGGAGGACAGATTTTAGATATATCCTATGAAAATAAAGATCAAGTTAGCCTGGAAGAATTACTAAAGATGTATGAGCTAAAAACATCTGAATTATTCCAATCAGCAAGTAAGATTGGAACTATACTAGCTAGTGACAAGGAAGAGGATATTAAAAATATGGAGGACTTTGGCAAGTACCTCGGTATTGCCTATCAATTACAAGATGATTTTTTAGACTATGAGGAAGATTTGGCTGCAAAGAAGCCGACAGTTGCTTGTCTGAAGGGCAAGGACTTTACAAGTAAGTTAGTTGATGAATATAGTGAAAAAGCCAATGAATCATTATTAAAATTAAATAATAAAAATATAGGCAGTTTACAAAACCTAATAGAATTGCTAGTAGGAAGAAAATATTGAATGTATAATTATACTGTGTTATAATAATATACCAGTGGTGATGCAGTATTCTAGTCAATAAAGCTAGTCTGGAGGGCGGGGCTAAAAATCCGCTGAAGGGCACATTCGATGAAGCTTCTGGTTTTAGCTCGCAACGCCCAGTTGAGGGTTATTTCTGGGAGTAAAGAGGTTTGGGGCGATCTACAATGGCATGTAGGCGTTGACCCTGGCTTCGTGGAGACTTACATTTATGTAAGGAAACCTGTATTTATACAGCGTAGCCTGCCTTGAGTGAAATAAGGGGATGGAGATTTCAAGGAAGTTAAGAATAGCGCTATAATTAACTTCTGTATGATTTCCGAAATTTATTTTGCAAAAGAGGCTAAGGATTAGTTTTATTGTTGGGGAAAACTCCTAGACTGTTCTAGTAAGAGCATCGTCTAAGGATTACAGTGCGAGCTAAGTGGCAATCTAGTTCTAATTTTGGCGACAGTTGGCTAGAAGGTTAAAGGGAAACCGCTGATATGGTGACATTCAGTCTCTTCTAGGGGAAATCCTACTAGACCTAAGCCGCAAGATTTACTTAGACGGTAATCACCCTCAGCTGATAGCTTACTGCTATCAGCTTTTTAATTGATAAATAGATGGAGGTATGGATGAAAAAGAATTTTTTTAAAGATTACAATATAAAGTGGGTCTTTAAGATAAGTGTAATAACCTTTTTTTTAGCTATTATTTTTAACTTTATTACTGATCTTTTAGTTGTGAATTTAAATTTATTTATGAGTTTTATCCTATTAATATTTATAATATTAATAGGAGTAATATTTGATATTATAGGAGTAGCAGTAACTTCTGCTAAAAAGGAGCCCTTCCACTCAATGGCAGCCAATAGGGTGGTAGAAGCAAAGTATGCTATAGAGTTATTAAAGAATGCAAGCCAGGTTTCAAATTTTTGTAATGATGTAATAGGTGATATAAGTGGAATTATAAGTGGTGCTTTGGGAGCTACAATTTTATACAAAATTGTGGCTATCTATAAACTAGGTTCTTTAACTTTAATGAGTGTACTTTTAACATCTTTCATTGCTGCCTTAACTGTAGGTGGTAAGGCTTTAGGAAAGGAATATGCAATAAAGAATGCAGAAGATATTATATATAGGACGGCAAAGATTATTCATGTTTTTAAAAAATAAGAGAAAGTTGAGTGATTTTACTTTGAAGGAAAGAGCAGATTTAGTTTTATACAATAGTGGTTTAGCAGATTCAAGGGAGAAAGCAAAGAGAATTATAATGGAAGGATCTGTTTATCTTGATGAAGTTAGGATAGATAAGCCAGGGGAAAAAATACCTAAAGATAGTAAACTGACAATAAGAGATAATCCTATAAAATATGTAAGTAG
>JASKZW010000072.1 GCA_030147425.1 Tissierellales bacterium | reverse complement strand
AATGTTTATGTACATGTAATCCTAGATGGAAGGGATGTTCCTCCTACAATAGGTAAGGAGCATGTAAGAGAACTAGAAGAAAAGATAAAATTTATAGGTGTAGGAAAAATAGCCAGTGTTTCTGGAAGATACTATTCTATGGACAGGGACCAAAGATGGGAAAGAACTGAGTTAGCCTATAGGGCTATGGTAGATGGGGAAGGAGTACAGTCCCAGGATCCAATTGACGCTATAGCTAAATCATATGAAGAAGGAGTAAATGATGAGTTTATTCTTCCTACAGTTATAGACGAAGAAGGATGTGTAGAAGAAGGTGATTCTCTAATATTCTTTAACTTTAGGCCAGACAGGGCTAGGCAATTAACTAGGGCTTTTGTAGATAAGGATTTTAAGGGTTTTAAAAGGGAAAGAATAGAAAATCTATTTTTTGTTACTATGACCCAGTATGATAAGACAATAGAAGATGTAAATGTAGTCTTTAAGGCAAGCCTGCCAGAAAACACCTTGGGTGAGTATATTAGTGGATTAGGTTTAAATCAGTTAAGAATAGCTGAAACTGAAAAGTATGCCCATGTTACCTTCTTTTTTAATGGAGGTAGGGAAGAGCCTTACAGAGGTGAGAGTAGGGAGTTAATTCCATCTCCAAAGGTAGCAACCTATGATTTACAACCTGAAATGAGTGCAGTAGAGGTTAAGGATAGGCTTATAGAAGAGCTTAATAAGGACAAACATGACTTAATAGTTCTTAATTTTGCTAATCCAGATATGGTTGGCCATACTGGAGTTATAGAGGCTGCTATTAAGGCTGTTGAAACTGTAGATACTTGTTTAGGAGAAATCCTAAAGGTCTTAGAAGAGAAAAATGGTATTGCCCTTATAACTGCAGATCATGGAAATGCAGAAAGGTTAAGGGATGAAGAAGATGGTTCGGTAATAACTGCTCATACTACTAATAAGGTTCCTTTAATCTTATTTGGTAGGGAAGAGGAATTAAAGGAAGGAATTCTAGCAGATTTAGCACCAACATTACTTGACTTAATGGGTCTAGAAAAACCAGAAGAAATGACAGGAAGTTCTTTAATTATATAATTAAGAGGAGGAATATAAAATGAGCATGATAGTAGACATATATGGAAGAGAAGTTATAGATTCAAGAGGAAATCCAACAGTGGAAGTAGAAGTTTATACAGAGTTTGGAGGCTTTGGCCGTGCCCTAGTTCCATCAGGAGCAAGTACAGGAGCATATGAAGCTGTAGAGTTAAGAGATGGAGACAAGGATAGATTTCTGGGCAAGGGAGTTTTAAATGCTGTTGAAAATATTAATACAATAATAGCTGATGAAATTATAGGAATGAATGTATATGACCAATTAGGCATAGATGGAGCTTTAATCCAACTAGATGGAACAGACAATAAGGGAAAATTAGGAGCAAATGCTATTCTAGGTGTATCCCTAGCAGTAGCTAGAGCTGCAGCTGATGAAATGGGTATGCCTTTATATAATTATATAGGTGGAGTAAATGCAAAAGTATTACCTGTACCTATGATGAATATTTTAAATGGTGGAGAGCATGCAGATAATAACGTAGATATTCAAGAGTTTATGGTAATGCCAGTAGGAGCAAAAAGTTTTAAGGAAGCTATAAGAATGGGAGCAGAAATTTTCCACAACTTAAAGGCTGTTTTACAAGAGAAAAACTTAAATACAGCAGTAGGTGATGAGGGAGGATTTGCACCAGACTTATCTAGTAATGAGGAAGCTTTAAAAACAATAGTAGAAGCTATAGAAAAGGCTGGATATAAGCCAGGTGAAGAGGTTGTTTTAGCCCTAGACGTAGCAGCTACAGAAATTTATGATGAAGATAAAAAAGTTTATACTCTGGCAGGAGAAGGCAGAGAGTTAACAATAGATGAAATGATAGCTTACTATAAGGACCTAGTAGAAAAGTATCCTATTATTTCAATAGAAGACGGTTTAGCTGAAGATGACTGGGATGGATGGAAAAAGTTAACTGAGGAATTAGGACATAAGGTTCAATTAGTTGGGGATGACCTTTTTGTAACTAATACAGAAAGATTAATAAAAGGTATTGAAGAGGATATATCAAATTCAGTTTTAGTAAAGTTAAATCAAATTGGAACTTTAACAGAAACTTTAAATACTATTGAAATGGCTAAGGAAGCTGGTTTTACTTCAGTTATTTCCCATAGATCAGGAGAGACAGAAGATACAACTATTTCAGACCTAGCTGTTGCTTTAAATACAGGACAAATAAAAACAGGAGCACCTTCTAGAACAGATAGGGTGGCAAAGTACAATCAACTTTTAAGAATAGAAGATGAATTAGGAGAGTATGCAGAATATAGAGGTAAGGATGTATTCTTTAACTTAAAATAATAGTTTTTTTAAGGATAGTAGGAAATCCTACTATCCTTTGATTTTTATTTCTTTCTATGGTAAAATGTTATTGTTAGAAAGAGATTAAAAAACCACTAGTACGGGGGTGTTAATATGGTAACATTATTTTCAGTATTGTTGTTATTATCCGGATTAACTTTAATAGTTACAGTATTATTGCAGGACAGTAATGATGGAATGGCTGCAATAGGGATGAGTGAACAAATATGGGGTAAAGGTAAATCTAATAGCCCTCAGGCTATGCTAGCAAGAATAACTACAGTATCAGCAGTTATTCTTATGATATCTGCTATAGCTATGGCAGCGTTACAGTAGAACAAGAGAAGATTAGGATTTGAATACATAACCCCTCTTAGAGGGGTTTTATTAAATTCTAATTAGAAATGGAGGTAAAAGAGTGGGGATAAAAGAAGCAATTAAAAAATTTATGGAATCTAGTGAGTATAACCCACTCACAGAGGAAGAGCTAATAAAAGTATCAGGTTTTAGGAAAAAATCAGATATTAAGGCTTTTCTAGATGTTTTAAGGGAAATGGAAAAAGAAATGTCTATTATTAAGAATGAAGATGGGAGCTATGTTTTAGCAGAGGATAGCAATCTGATAGTAGGAGAATTAGACGGCCATGAAAAGGGCTTTGGTTTTGTTATGCCAGAGGACAAAAGTATAGATGATATTTTTGTTCATGGTAATAATATGTTAAATGCCTTTAGTGGCGACAAGGTGCTTTGCAGAATTACTAGGGA
>JASKZW010000060.1 GCA_030147425.1 Tissierellales bacterium | reverse complement strand
TAGATTCCTATACTTTAAAAAACTCAAAGGGTGAGGTGATAAAGTTCAGATCTATAGAATCTAGTCCAAGAAGATTTAAGTTAAATTTATCTTCTCCTCTTGAAGAAGATTCTTATAAATTAATAATTGAAAACATTGAAGATGCGCTAGATAAAAATAATATAATTGAAAAAGAAGAGTTAGAATTTAGTGTAAAGGATAAGAAAAAACCTAAGGTAGAAGACTATGCAAGAAACAAGGAAAAAGTTCTAATTTCTTTTACAGAAGATATGGACTTAGACAGTATAACAAATCCAAATAATTATCTTGTTAAAGTAAATAATTCATGGAGATATTTGCCAAAAGATACTCTTTTTGAAACAGTAGAAAATAATAGGACCTTGATAATTAATCTACCTCTAAACTTAGAAGAGAGTGTAAATCTAACAGATCTTCAACTTATAGGACTAAATTCTGCTAATAATACTACTATGGAACCAAAAGTTTTAAACTTAACTAAGGCTAAAAGCTCATTGCTTAAAGCTTCAAAAGCTAAACTAGTTAATCAAAATACTATAGAATTAGAATTTAATCAAAAAGTACTAAAGGCTAGCCCAGATGATTTTTATATATCTGATAAAATTAGAATAGATAAAGTAATTTTGGACAATAATAATAAACTTAGCTTAAAATTAAATAAAAATGTTTCTAATCTTGATGGAAATTATTTAACTATATTAAGTGATAATAATATAGAAAATATTGCAAATAACCAGGCTCAAGCTGATAAGTTAAAGATTGAGGACTTAGCCCCACCTTTCATAGTTACTGAAGGTGATTTAAAAATAAAAGATTCTATTATAGAAATAGAATTTAGTGAGGAGTTAGATGAGGAAATATCTCCTGCATTTAAAAGAGATATTGTTCTTGAAAGAATTGATAGAAATAAGTCAAAAGAAATTGATTTTTCAACTAGTTCAGAAGCTAAGCTATTGAAAATAAAATTAAATGATTATAAACCAGGCAATAAGTATAGACTTTCTTTTGTGGAAAAACCTTTGATTATAGTGGACAAGTGGGATAATATACTAGAATCTGATAATCAAATATTTTTGGCCTACTAATAGTATTTATAATATTAATAAATTATTTTTTATTATTAAGATTATTTATTAGATAATATAGTAAATTTATGTTATAGTAATAAATGGCATTAAGCCGAAACCTTTTTTTCATAAAATTATAGATAGATAAACCCAAAAAAAAGATTGCCCTGGAGACCCCTCTGGGGCTATCTTTTTTTATAGTTATCTTATTAACTATAGATATTAGTTATAGAAAATTTATCATTATTAAACTTTTCTATAATTGTAGAATCAAAGCAAGCCCTGTGCTATAATCAAAATTGTTGAAAGATTCTAGTTATTTAAAAATCCTATATATTGTTATAGATTTTTTAAATCCTTCCCCAAATAAAGACAACAAAATGTTGTCTTTATTTTTAAATATGGTATACTCTACATGGGTATAGTTTTAATTAGATTTTTATGAAAACAATAATATAAAATTAATATGGAGGTATGCAAATGTTTGATCCGAGAAAAGCTTTGGAAGTTACTGCTAATGGTACAAAAAACATAGGTAAAACAAATGGTAAGGAAATGGTTAAATTAGGTAAGTTTATGGACGATGTTTTTAAAGATACTACTATTGACTTAAAAACTAAGGAGCTTATCAGTGTTGCTATTTCAGTACATTCTAGATGTGAATATTGTATAGCCAGCCACACTTATAATGCTTTAAAAGTTGGCTTAACTAGAGAAGAAATAATGGATGCTGCAATGGTTGCAATTGCTTTTGGTGGTGGACCAGCTTTAGCTTACAGTGCTGCAGTATTAGAACAATGTTTAACTGAATTTGAAAAAGACTTTGAATAAAAAAAAGCCCTTTAGGGGCTTTTTTAATATTCTTGAAAGGCTTCTTTTCCATCTATAAATCTTTTACAAATTTTTCTTGCAGGGCAATGGGTGCAAGGTCTAGAATTTTTATCAGCCTCGTATATTATCCTATCTAAGTCTTCAATCCCTGTTCCGCGCCTATGATGTCTTATAGCTGATATAATCCTGTCTATTTCATTTTCTTTATAGCCAGCCCTTAATAATATACTAGGAGCTAGTTCTGCTCCAACTATACTATGATCGGTCTTATCCTCATATTGCTTCCATCTTCCTATGTCATGTAAAAGAGCTGCTGCATATATTATATCTTTTTCTATAGCTAAATCTTCCTCTAGGTTAATAATATAAGCTACCCTAGCCACATCTAAAAAGTGCTGAAGATTGTGACCGCAAAAGATTCTATCCTTTTCTGACTCTATATTCAGACTTAAATACCTATTAAAATCTTCATCCTGTAAAATTCTATTAACTCTTTCCATTTTACTCATCCTTGAAAATCTCTTCTCCATCTAAATCCTCTAAAATTTTAGCTATTGGCCTACCTTTTAATTCTAAATTAGGTGCTATCTCATTTAAAGGAACCATAACAAAATTTCTTTCTGTCATTCTAGGATGGGGAATAGTTAGTAATTCAGTATCCATTTCTACTCCTTCATAAAGTAGAATATCAATGTCAATAGTCCTAGGTCCATTTACTATAGTCTTTTTTCTCTTCATCTTTTTTTCTATGCTTTTAACAAATTTTAATAATTCTTTTGGTTCTAAGTCAGTTTTCCCACCTATAACCATGTTTAAAAACCAATCTTGATCTGCATAACCTACTGGCTCTGTTTTGTAAAATGAAGATTCTTCTTCTATTACAAGCTTTTCCTTTAAAAAAGCCAAGGCATCTTTTAAGTTCTTCCTCGTATCCCCTATGTTACTTCCTAAAGCAAGATATATCTTATTCATAGTCTTCCCTACCTCTTTTTATCTCAACTCCACAATAGTCAAAAACACCTGCTACTGGTGCCTCTGGTTTTTTCACTCTAAGCTTTATTT
>JASKZW010000043.1 GCA_030147425.1 Tissierellales bacterium | reverse complement strand
GTCTCCCTTTATAGTCCTAAAGGCTATTCTAAGTATTCTTGAACTAATACTAGGATCTAATTTTTTTAACTCGGATCTGTTTAAACTAATCTTATTTTTTTGAGAAGAAACTAGTATTTCTTCATACTTTTCCTTAGAATAGTTATTTAAAAACTCTGCATCTTCCTTAAAAAGAAAAGAATTTTTAAATATCAGGTCTATAAGATTAGGATTGTAATATTCTTCTATATAGGGAATCAGTTCTAACCTAGTCCTATTTCTCATATAAATACTTTCAAGATTAGTCTTATCTATCTTATACTCTAGCTCATTCTCATCTAAAAAGCCTTCAATCTCACTTCTATCTATATTTAGAATAGGCCTGATAATATTACCATCAGCAAAATCCATACCCTTAAGTCCATCTAAGCCAGTTCCCCTAAAGAACCTCATTATTATAGTCTCTACCTGGTCTGACTTATTATGACCTAAGGCTATTTTTCCTCCACCTATAGAGTCTAGAATATCCTTAAAAAAACCATGGCGAATCCTTCTCCCTGCTTCTTCTGCCGATATTCTCTCTTTTCTAGCTAGGTCATCCATATTTTCTTTTTTGCTATAAAAGGGAATATTATACTTCCTTGCCAAAGCTTCTACAAAAGCTTGATCCTCGTCAGCTTCCTCCCCCCTAACACCATGATTTATATGAGCTATATGAAGGGCAAAGTCTATATGCTCCCTTGCCTCTAATAGTTTATAGAAAAGATACACAGAATCTGGTCCACCTGACAAGCCTATTAATATATTATCTCCTTCAGATATAAGATTATAATCTTTTATGTTTTCCAGTACTTTTGTCATTTAACCACCTTTTTATAATAAAAATTAAAAAAACCGGATAGCTCCGGTTTTAATTCTAGTCTTATATTTTAGAAACTAGTTACAGGTTTAAGAAAATCTACCTCCCTGGCCCGGTCCTTTCCTACCCTCTCTAGTCTTAAGTTGGTCTTGCTTTTCGCTACTTTCCTTTAAGAAATGAGAAAGTTTATCTTCAAAAGATAGACCTTTTTGTTCATTTCCAGGCTTTTCCCAATCAATCTCTACAGGGTTGCTAGTCTTAGGCTTTGCCTTTCTAATTGATAAGCTTATTTTCCCATCATCAGAAACAGATAAAACCTTTACCTTTACCTTTTCACCCTTTTTTAAATAGTCAGTTACTTTTTCTACATAATCATCAGATATTTCTGATATATGTACCAAGCCACTTTTTCCTTTACCTAAATCAACAAAGGCACCAAAATTAGTAATTCCTGTTACAGTGCCATCAACTATATTACCAACAGCTATAGGCATAGATTAACAATTCCTCCTTGTAAATATATATTCTCCAACTATTATATAGTACAACATTCCCATTGTCAATTAAGAATTTACTGGCCTAGGGAGGTTGACTTATTTCTCTCGCTTATCCTTATTTTTATCGATATAGATTATCTCCCTCGGCTTTACCATATTATAATCCTCCCTTGCTACCTTTTCCACAAACTCTAGGGAGTCCTTATTCTCTATTTCCTTCTCGACCATTCTTATTTCATTTTGGATTTTCTTCTTTTCCTTTTCCTTTTCTACTTTAACCTGTTCCAACTCTTTCAATTCCTTACTTTGTTTTAAATAAACCCTGCCAGTGCCTAAAACAACCAAGGAACATATTCCTACAACTATAAATTTTTCCAAGCTTTTCCTCTTTTTTTTCATAAGCTTTCCCCCTATGATAAAAGTTTATAAAGATTTTCCGCCTCTGCCTTTTTTACCTTATCTTTAACAGATAAAACCTCAACCCTTAAAGAACCTGTACCAAATCGAACCTCTATAGTGTCGCCAACTTTTACCTTGTCTCCTGGCTTAGCTTCCTTGTCATTGATAAAGACCCTACCTTGTTCACAAGCCTCCTTGGCTACAGTTCTTCTTTTAATTATTCTTGAATTTTTTAAGTATTTATCTACTCTCACCTTTACCTCCTTAATAAAAAAACCAGGTCAATAGACCTGATCTTATTATTTATTTACAGCTTCTTTTAATCCTTTTCCAGCCTTAAATACTGGTGCTTTTGATGCTGGTATGTGTATTACTTCCTCAGGATTTCTAGGGTTTCTTCCTTCCCTAGCCTTTCTATCTCTTACTTCAAATGTACCGAATCCTACTAATTGAACTTTTTCACCTTTTGCTAATGTATCCTTTACTACTGACATAAATGCATTTAATGCATTCTCTGCATCCTTCTTTGTTAAATTACTTTCCTCTGCTATACTTGTTACTAATTCAGCCTTATTCATCGATAATTCCTCCTCTTAAATAATTAAATAAAATTATTTTATTTTTCTTTTAATTTTGATTCCTTCCATAACAAATCCCATTCTTCCAGGGACAAAGAATCTAAGTCTATATTTTTCCTAGAAGCTAAATCCTCCATCTCCCCTACCCGACTCACAAACTTGTCTGTCGCCTTATTTAGGGATATTTCCGGATCTACTCCTAAAAATCTAGATAAGTTAACCACTGAAAAAAGCAAATCTCCCAATTCGTCTTCATAACAATTATGGTCTTCTTCCTTATTTTCTATTAACTCTTTAATTTCATTGGCTTCCTCTTCTATTTTATCAAAGGGTCCTTCTATATCTACCCAATCAAAGCCCTTATCACTCATGATTTTTTGGATTTTTCTACTTCTAAGAAGGGAAGAGCCTTTTGAAACATCATTTAACTTATCAGTTAGGCCACTTAGCTTCTTTTCCTTGTATTTCAGGCCATTCCAATTATATATGATTTCCTCTTCATTTTCTACATCTTTATTTGAAAATACATGGGGATGTCTATTTATCAACTTCTTATTAAGCTCTGTAGTCACATCAAAAAAATTAAAGTCCCCTTCATCCCATCCAATCTGGGATAGAAAAATGACCTGTAGGAGCAAGTCTCCTGTTTCCTCTATAATATCATCTATATGGCCACTAGTTAGAGCATCTACTAATTCAAAAGCTTCTTCTACTATATAGTCTCTTAAACTAGTATAAGTCTGCTTTCTATCCCAACTGCATCCATTTTCTCCTCTAAGTCTAGCCATAGTATATATTATATCAGATATACTGTATTTTTCATCCTTTCCAGCCTCTATACTAGGAATGTATAGGCTAGTTAGATGGCCTATATTTTCCTGCCTGTCTAATTCATATAAAGGTATAAAGGATATTTCCTCAATACCATCTATACCCGCAGCATTCAGCAAATAAACCTTATATTCATCTCCATATACCTCAGATAAGAGTAATTTTATATCAGATGCTATCCTTCTATTGTAAACTTGGGTTAAAATACAATCCATATTTATGTCAATTTCTTCAAAAGATAGGTCAGATCCATCTAGAATCTTTAAACCATCTATTGGATCCCTTCCTACTGCCTCTAAAACTGGCTCTATAAAGCTTAAACCTGATATAATCTCTATTTCAAAGTCCTTATCCTCTAAAGTTAATAACTCCTTTACAGTTCTTTCAGCTACCATAGGATTGCCTGGAACAAAGTAATTAACTTCCTGGTGTTCATCAAGCTTAGCTTGCAAGTCCTTAACTATCTTCCCATAGACCTCCTCAAAGTATTCAGCCTCTTCATAAAGATAGTCATAGGACTGAAAGTCTATTTCATTTTCGTAAAAATATTCTAGGGTTGGATGTTCCTTAGTTCTTATAATATTAATATTATCATCATGAATCTTTTTTATAGCTGCCAGACTTAAATCATCTACATTTCCTGGGCCTAGGCCAATTATATAAAGTTTCTTCATACTAGCACCTCCTATTCCTTTAAAAGATTTAAATCCTT
>JASKZW010000033.1 GCA_030147425.1 Tissierellales bacterium | reverse complement strand
TTTGCTGGGGAAGAAATTGAGTTAATCCTATCCTTTTGGACTGACAACTTAGAAGAAAGTTATCTTTTTATTGATAGTATAGAATTAACTGGTGATGGTGAAATAATATTTAAGGATAATGCAAGTGAGGTAGAGATTTTAGATAAGGGAGAGCTTAAGAAAACCAAGAGGGATATCTTTATTCTAAAGGGCTTTCAGAAAAATGAAGGAGAGCAATATTATAAAAATTATTATCTTCTAGAATGGAGAAATCCTAGGGAAAACAGGGTGGATGAAGGACTAAAACATATTAATAAATATAGAGATAATAAGATTTTTTATAATTCAGGCCTAGTGATTTGGTATGTGGATACCTATTGGATAGATCAGTGGGGTAGGCCAGATCAACAGTCAGCTATCCACAGTGGGGAAGTTTATGCAGGAGTTGTTGACGCCGACCAGACTCCGATTATCTCTAAGGAAAGTAATGGCTTAGAGACCAATGAAAAGGATGTAGATTTACTTTTATATGATGCAGCCTTTAGCTTAAAAAAGCAGGAGCCGTTAAATTTAATTAGGGAAAATCAGGATGGGAAAAAACAAACTACTAGGGATGAAAACTTGTATATGGTTCCATTTTTTAATGAATTAGGAGATTATACAAATAAATTATGTCCTATGGCTGGATTAAAACTGACAGATAATGGGCTTATGGCTTATATAATAGAGGAAGACTTAGACGGAAGTGGGGCTAAGATTTATATAGGTAATTCTAACCTAAGAAATAGGTATTTAGGTTCAGATCATTTTAAAATAGGATATTTAAGATATGAAGGTTTAGAGCTTGCCATAGATTTAATAGACTCAGATGGTGATAAGTTTTATATAGGAATTATAAATGAAGAAGGTGAAGAAATAAAAGAAGAATTGAAACGTGTAAATGGAAGGCTTTATGCTAGTGAGGAACTAACAAATAAGTTAAAAAGAGAAAACTATCAAGTAAACTTTATTGTAAGCCACTCAGATGAAAAGGCCTCTGTAATTTATAATTCAAATATTCATTGTGGATTTGGAGTAGAATTAAACATAAAAAATTAATATGGTATACTTATATTAAATAATTAGCTTTTAAAAGGAGACTATTATGTTTAATATAAGTGAAGAATTAAATAAACTCCCTGTTGAACCGGGAGTTTATTTAATGGAAGATAAAAGTGGAAATATTATTTATGTTGGTAAGGCTAAAAACTTAAAAAATAGGGTTAGGCAGTACTTTCAATCTAGTAGGAGCCAACACCCTAAGGTAAGGGCCATGGTCAAGAATATTTATAAATTTGATTATATTATAGTAGATACGGAAATAGAGGCTTTAATTTTAGAATCAAATTTAATAAAGAAGCATAGGCCAAAATATAATATACTTTTAAGGGATGATAAACAGTATCCTTTTTTAAAAATAACCTATAGGGAAAGGTTTCCTAGAGTTTTAAAAACTAGAAAAGTTGCCAGGGATGGGGCTAAATATTTTGGGCCGTATCCTAGTGTTTTTGCTGTAAATAATGTAGTAGACTTTATTCATGATTTTTTTCCTATAAGAAATTGTAATCAAAGATTAAACAAGGAAGGACTGATAGATAGGCCTTGTTTAAATTACCATATAAAAAAATGTCTAGGTCCTTGTAAGGGCTTTAAATATGAGAAGGAATATATGGAGGAAATAAAGAAAATAGATAGATTTCTATCAGGTAGGGACAAGGAAATTATAAAAACTTTAGAAGAAAAAATGAAGAAAGCATCAGCTGATTTAGATTTTGAAACTGCTGCAATTTATAGGGACTATATATCTAGTATAGAGGTAATACTAGAAAAGCAAAAAATAATAACGGATATAAGTAAGGAAGAAGATATTATAGCTATGGCAAGGGGTATAGATGAAGTTTGTGTACAGGTTTTCTTTTTAAGATCAGGAAAGATTATAGGCAGGGAGCACTTTATTATAGAGGATAATTATAGAACAGATAAGTCAGAAATATTAAGCTCATTTTTAAAACAGTTTTATTCAGGTACGGCTTATATACCTAAGGAAATTATAATTGAGTCAGAAATAAAGGATCAGGACTTAATTGAGAGTTGGTTTAGTAAAAAGAAGGGTAGTAATGTAGGTATAACAGTTCCTAAAAGAGGGGAAAAATTAGATTTAATTAGCATGGTTAAGAATAATGCTTTAAATATGCTTAAAAGACGCAGTGAAGCTCTTTTAAAGAAAACAGATACTAGTAAGCAAGGTTTAGAAGAACTAAGGGAGATACTAGATTTAAAGGACTTTCCAAAGAGAATAGAGGCCTTTGACGTATCTAATATTCAAGGAGTAGATTCAGTTGCTTCTATGGTAGTTTTTGAAAATGGGCAAAGTAAAAAAAGCGACTATAGGAGATTTAAAATTAGAACAGTTGAAGGTCCAGATGATTATGCAAGTTTACAAGAGGTTTTGATAAGGAGATTTAAAAGAGGCCTGGAAGAGAAGGAATACTTAAAGGATAGCAGTCTAGACCTATCTAGTTTTTCTATATTCCCTGATTTACTTTTAATGGATGGTGGGAAGGGCCAGGTTAATATAGC
>JASKZW010000017.1 GCA_030147425.1 Tissierellales bacterium | reverse complement strand
GCATAAGAATTTTCTTTATACGCGAAAGTTTCACCTAGAAGATTTTCTTTTTTACTTTCCTATGATGGCTATAGGTGCAGGCACCGCAATTTTATGGTCTCATTTCATTGATAAGTTTGGAGATCAACTTCCCTATATTAGTCAGTCTTTAGAAAATCTAAATGATGCCTTTGAAGGAGTAAATACAAATGCGGAAAGCTATATTTGGATTTTCTTATCTGTAGTAATTATAGGCCCTATCATGGAGGAGGTATTATTTAGAGGAATTATCTTCGGAAATATGAAAAAGGTTTTACCTATACCCCTAGCTATTTTCCTCAATGGAGTCTTTTTTGGAGTTTTTCATATGAATTTAGTACAGGGAGTCTATACTTTTATAGCTGGAGCAGTCCTTGCTATTATTTATTATTATAGTGAGTCTTTAAGTTTAGTTATTATTTTACACATTATAAACAATCTCATATCTACTTTTCCACCATTTGTTTATGATTTAGTCCCAGCCATAGACTTTTTTATAGAGATTGGACTTTTAGTTCTTATGCCTCTCGGCATATATAATTTAGTCAAACTAATAAAAAATAACTCTCAAAATTAATGAGAGTTATTTTTATATTCTTTTTATACTTCCTATACCTATAGTACCTGGTCCTAAATGAGATATAACAGCTGCTGAAACTAGTGGTGGCTCATATTTTATTTTTATTCCATACTTATCCTCAATAATAGTTTTTATCTCATTTGCTAAATCCTGATCATCTCCATGAATTATAAAAATTTCATATTTATCTGGGTTATCCTTTATTCTTTCATCTAAGAGTTCCAGTCCATAGTTAATACATCTTTTTCTTCCCCTTACTAACTTTTCTAAAGTCAAAGTATTTTCCTTAAAAGAAGCAATAGGTTTTATTTTTAAAAGATTACCTGCTGCAGCCTTTGTTTTACTTAGTCTTCCACCTTTTTCTAAATAGGTTAAGGTATCTAAAAGAATAGTAACATCACTTGTTAAAGCTTGTTTTTCTAATTTCTCTTTAATATTTTCTATATCCATTCCCTTTTCCCTCATTAAAGCTGCATTCTCCACTAAGATACCATTTCCTAAAGAGGCTGATCTACTATCTATTACATAAATTTTTCTTTCTGGGTAATTTTCTCCTGCCATATCTGCCGCTACCTTAGCACTTTGATAGGAACCACTTAATTTACTAGCTACTGTAAAGCAAAGTACATCTTTGCCCTTTTCTAAAATTGATTCAAAAACAGTCTTGTAATCTTCTACTGAGGGCAAACTAGTTTTAGGATAAAGCTTCTTATCAGCTCTCAATTTTTTGTAGAGTTCTTTTCTGTCTATATCTATTCCTTCTTTTAAATATTCATCACTATCTAATCTTATATAAAAAGGAACTGAGCTAATATTGTACTTACTAGTAAATTCCTCTTTCAAGTCGTGGGAAGTATCTGAAACTATTTCAAAAGTCATATCTATCATCTCCTTATCTACTGACCACTCGGTCAAGTATTTACAGATTACCATATATTGACCATTCGGTCAATATCCTTTATGATATATTAAAGATAGATTTTCTTTGGAAAGGAAGGCTACTATGACTACTAAAGATAAGTTAATAAAAACTACAATTGATATTATTGCAAAAGAAGGTTTACAAAGTGCTAGTGCTGGTAATATAAGTAAAAAGAGTAATTTTAATAAAAGTCTTATTTTTTATTATTTTGATAATCTTGATGATTTATTGCTGAGTGCTTTAAATAAAAGTATTGAAAAAATCTCTCCAATTTTTAAAAGTGATTTTGAAAATTATTCTAGCCTGGAAGATTATCTTAATCTTTCAGTAGAAAGATTAATAAAAGATAGGGATAATATACTCTACTTGAGAGTAATTCTATCCTTTGCCCATCAAAGCATGTATTTTAAAAACTTTTTAGATAAACTCTATAGAATTTTATTTGATGATATTAAGGAAGTTTTAATAGAAGCTATTAATTTTTATAAGGATAGGCCTATCTCTGACGATAATTTAAATACTTTAGCTAGTCTTGTTATGGCTAGTTTTAATGGATTAGGTATTGTACTCTTAGCTGATGGATCTAATGATAGGTTTGTTAAAAATTGGAAACTACAAGTAGAACTTATTTCCCATTATATATGTAAACAAAAAGAGTCCTAGCTTATTCTAGGACTCTTTCTTTTAAATATTTTTTTCTCTTCTAGCAAAGTAAATTCCAAGTAATAGTACAAGGATACCTATAGCAACTAAAATAAAGTTGTCTCCTTCTCCTGTTTTCGGAAGACCACTGCCTGGCTTTTTATCACCATGGCCATCCACTCCTGGTCTATCTCCTGGTTTATCTCCAGGCTTATTCCCTGGTTTATCTCCAGGTTTATTTGGATCTTTTGAACCTTCTCCACCTTCTTCTGGTTCTTCCGGATCTGGTTTGTCAGGTTTTTCTGGGTCTGGCTTTTCTGGTTCTTCAGGCTCCTCTGGATCTGGTTTATCAGGGTCTTCTGGGTCTTCGATAATTTTATTGCTTATAATGAATCCCTCTTCTACACTTCCTGTTATTATACTTTCAAATCCTTCTATTTTTTCCTCTTCAACTCTATAGTCAATCTCTTTTCCATCTTCATCATATTTATCTAAATCTTTAAAAGTAAACTCCCAATTATCTGAAGCTTTTATTTCTACAGTTTTTATTACTTTACCATTTGCCCTTAATCTTACTGTAATCTTTTCTGGTAATTTAATTTTATTTTCTTTTAGATCTTTTTCTTCTGATAATGGATTCTTTACTTCTGCCACATCTTCTCTTTCTTCTGCCTGTTCTACTTCCTCTACTTCCTCTACTTCTTCTATTTCTTCTACTTCTTCTATTTCCTCTACTTCTTCTATTTCTTCTACTTCTTCTATTTCCTCTACTTCTTCTATTTCCTCTACTTCTTCTAGTTCCTCATCTAAATCACTCACATCTTCTGTAAGTTCTTTTCCTTCTACACCTTTGTTGGCATCTTTAACTGTGTTTAGACCTATATTGTTTTTTAATAGTTTTACTAAATCTTTTCCATCCTTATCCAACCACTTCTTTACTACTTTTATATCTATTTTTTCTGATGGCTTTACTGGCTCTTGGTCTTTTTTATTTATTAACTTAAAGCCTGCTTCTGTTTTTTGAATTTCACCAGTAAATCCTTTAACTTCTCCTTCTCTAATACTGTAAAGGACTTCTTGATCAGTTTCACTACCATTACTATCTAACCTATATTTGGGTAGGTTTGTAAATCTTACCCTCCAATTAGTTTTTTCCGATAAAATTAATTTTTTACCTGTTTCTTGTCCATCTGCTAGTAAAAATACTTCTACTTCTGCTGGTAAATCTTTTTCTAAAGGCTTACCATTTTCATCTAACCAAGATTTTTCTACTTCTATATCCACATATTCTGGCTCTGGTATTGGTGGTTCTTCTTTTTCTTCTTTTTTATTCTTTATTTTGAAGTTGTAATCTATTTTCTCTATTTCTGTTTTAAATCCTTCTACCGGTTTTTCCTTAATAGTATAATTTATTTCTCTATCTGTTTCATTTTCTTCTTCATCTAAAATATATTTCGGTAAATCTTTAAAACCACCCTTCCACTCTGTATCTTGGCTTAAAGTTAATTTTTTACCTGTCTCTTCTCCATCTGCTAATAAGGAAACTTCTATTTTTTCTGGAATATCCTTATCT
>JASKZW010000009.1 GCA_030147425.1 Tissierellales bacterium | reverse complement strand
TCTAAAGCACTTTCACCTTGAACTAAGCTTGGATAGAAATATAATTTTGCTAAAGGATATCTCCTTTTCATAACATTTAAAATATCTTGTATAGCTGCCCCGGTTTTAGAACTTACTATACCTATTTCCCTAGGGTATTTAGGTATATCTTTTTTATGAGTATTATCAAAATACCCTAAAGAATCCAATTTCTTTTTAAGTTCCTCATATCTTAAATGTAAGTCTCCTATACCTTCTTCCTTCACTGTTCTAACATATAATTGATAGGATCCACTTCTTTCATATACTGAAACCTGCCCTCTAGCTATTATCTTCATTCCATTAGCTAAAGGGAAGTCTATTTTTGAATTATAATTTTTAAACATAACACATCTTATTTGGGAGTCTTCATCTTTTAAGGTAAAATACATATGCCCACTAGTATGGTGGGTAAAGTTTGAAACTTCTCCTACTATCTGAACATCAGATAAAAGTATATCATCGCTTAATATTCTATTTATATACTTGCTTATCTCTGATACTTTAAAAGCTCTCTTCATTATTAATCTCCTTTTTTATAAAGATTCAACTAAACCTCCTAAAATTCCATTTATAAATTTAGATGATTCATCAGTGCTATATTTTTTAGCAATCTCCACTGCTTCATTTATGGATACTTCCTTAGGTATATCTGCCCTATAATAAATTTCATAAACAGCAATTCTTAATATAGATAAATCCACCTTAGAAAGCCTATCTAAACTCCAATTTTTAACATTCTTATCTATAAGCTCATCTATTTTATCTTTCTTTTCTATAAAATTCTCTGCAATATCTTTAATGTAATCTACTTCATTTTTACTATAATCTTTGTAACTTAAAAAATCTTCTATTTTTTCCTCACTAAACTCCTTATTCATTTCCATTTCATATAGTAACTTCATAGTTGATTCTCTTGCAACCTTCCTACTCATATAACTTCCTCCTGCTACTTTAAATTTCTATTTCCTTCAGCTATATCTTCTATATAAATATCAACTTTCCCTACTTCTAAGCTAGTAAATTCCTTTACTCTCTCTCCTATACTAGCTTGCATGCTATTTATAGTATCTAACATATCTATTTCTGTATTAACATGGGCCTGTATCTTTAAGTTAATAAGATCATCTTCAAAAACTACCCCTATTTTTGGATCTTGTATTTCTGGATAGTTTTTTCTAATTAAGTCTTGGACTAAACCATAGATTGCCTTTGAAGATATATTAATATTTCCAGCTTCTGTTTCTAGATTTATAAATTTACCGTATTCTTTCTTCTTTTGTCCTAAAAAATATCTCATTATATATATTATAGCCCCTATAATTATAGCACCTAATAAGCTTAAAAAATAGTTTCCATATAAATTATTAATCATATATGGTGCCCTATCTGTTAAATATTTATTAAATATTGGTGTAGGTACAAGCATAAGGACTAAGTTTAAAGCAATAAAAACTAAGCTTAGTATTATAAAAATTAATTTTGTTAAAATATCCATTAGCCAAGTCCTCCTTGTTAAAATATTTAAAATTACCCTCTGATATCTTCAGAGGGTTTTTTTATTTTACTCTAGGCTCATCAGTGTCATTAGGATCCTTAGGTATTTTTATCCCATGAACATGAACATTTACTTCTACTACATATAAGCCTGTCATAGTCTCTACAGTTTTCTTTATGTTTTCTTGAACTTTTTTAGCAACTTCTGCTATCATTGATCCATATTTCATTATAACAAAAACATCTATTGCAGTTTCTTCTTTTCCAACTTCTACTTTTACACCTTTTCCAAGGTTTTTCATACCAAGCATTTCAGTTATATCTCCTGTAAAACCTCCACTCATGCCAGCAACACCTTCTATTTCAGTAGCTGCTAGGCCTGCTATTGTCGCTACTACTTCATTGGAGATTTTTACTGAACCATGCTCTACTATTTCATTGTTATCAAACTCTGCCATACTTACACCTCCTAAGTATAATTAAACTCTGGATAAGTACTCTCCACTTCTCGTATCTACCTTAACCACATCTCCTATATTGATAAATAATGGTACCTGAATTTCCTTTCCTGTCTCTAATTCAGCTGGTTTTGTTGCACCTGTTGCTGTGTCTCCCTTAATTCCTGGTTCTGTATGTGTTACTTCTAATTCAACAAAACTTGGTGCACTAACCTCAAAAGGCTTTCCTTCATGGAACTTTACTATTGCTGTTGAATTTTCCTTTATATATTTTATGGCATCCTTTACGAACTCATAAGCTAAAGGAATTTGCTCATATGTCTCATTATCCATAAAGTAGTAAAACTCTCCATCATTATAGATATATTGCATTTCCTTATCTTCTATTCTAGCTATTTCATATTTATCGTTTGGATTTAAAGTTTCTTCTTTTATTGTCCCTGATTTTATATCCTTTATCTTTGTTCTTAAGAAAGCCGCACCTCTAGCTGGCTTAACATGTTGAAACTCTATTACTTCATATATATTTCCATCTTTTTTAAAAGTCATACCTCTTTTAAAACTTCCTGCTGCTATCATTATAATACCTCCAATTTATTAAAATTTTAATTTTAGTCCGTATAAAGCTATATAATACCCATCAATACCTAGGCCTGCTATCAGTCCATCCATTACAGCTGCTGTAACTGATTTTTGCCTAAAAGCCTCTCTGTCATATATATTTGATATATGTACTTCTATTTTAGGTATAGATAAATCTTCTAGTGCATCTCTAATTGCATAACTATAATGGGAGTAGGCTCCTGGGTTAATTATTAACCCATCATATTCAGATATGTTTTGTATCTTATCTATTATCTCTCCTTCTGAATTTGACTGGTAGCATAAAAGCTCTATATCTAAGCTCCTAGCATACTCCTCTAAATCCTTAATTAAAGAATTATAGGAAAGGGAGCCATATATTTTATTGTCTCTAGAGCCTAATTTATTTAGGTTTGGACCATTTATAAGCACTACTCTTCTCATTTTATCACCACACAATTTTATTATATCAATCCTTTAAATTAACTACAAGACATATTTATTTTTTCAATTACTTTTAAAACTATATCTTCTACACTATCCTCTTCCCTTATTTCGACCCTATAATCTGCTGCTAAAAGATACTTATCTATTCTATCTCTATATAGTTTCTCTAACTTTTTCTCAAGGTCTCCCTCTTCTAATAAAGGCCTATTAGAATTTCCTTTTAAAATATTCCTTTTAATTACCTTATGACTCCCATCTAGGAATATTACTTGTCCAGTTTTTTTCATTAAATCAATATTCTTCTCCCCAGTTACAAGCCCTCCCCCTGTAGCTATAAGAGTTGAATCTAGCTTACTAACTTCCTTTAAAAAGTAGGATTCTTTCTTTCTAAAATAGCCTTCACCATCTTTTTTAAATATATTAGTTATATCCCTATCTAGTTTTTCTTCTATATATTGATCTAAATCAATAAATTTATAAGAAAGTTCCTTGGCTAATTTTTTCCCAATAGTAGTTTTACCCACTCCTGGCATACCTATTAAATAAAATAAGTTTTTCTTAAGCAATTATTCTACCTCCATATACTTTTATATTATCTATTTCTAATTCCATAAGTTTAATTAATTTACAGGATGAATCAATTATATTTTTAAAGTCATATTTTATATTAATTTTTTTAAACTTTTCCCTTAAATCTTCTTTGGTAATAATAAGACCATTCACATTAATTTCCTTAGTTTCATCTATCTCTACATCTTCCCCCTTTACTATTAGGATACCATCCAAGTAAAAGTCCTTATCTAAGATAAGATTATCACTTATATAAACTCCCTCATATATTCCTTCAGACTTCTCTATTAAATAACTATCTTCAGGACTCAAAGAGTTAAGTAGTTCCTCTAAAAGCTTTTTTTCTTCTAAATTTTTTAAATCACTTTTTCCTATAAAAGGTCTTTCTTTTAATAAGACTTTTTTAGGGAGCTTACAATCTATACTAACATATTTTCTTTGACCCAAGTATGCAAGATTAAAGCTAATATTAATTCTATCCCTTGCCCTTCTTTTGTCATAATGAACTAAACAGTCAATAGTTTTATTATTTAATAGGCTATTAAAACTAAATTTCTTTTTATAAGCAATCCTCTTAAGCTGGGACCTACTCCATTTAGAAAAATCAGAATAAAAGCTATTTAAAAACTCCTTATTTCTTAACAAGGCATGGGCTTCACAATAGGCAGTATTTAATATTTTTTTATCCCTCAGTTTGCTTTCAACTATATCTACTTTATAAGCTGTATTTAAAGATATAAAAGTGGTAATTAAAATACTTATAAAAAAAATAAGAAGTGTGGTTAAATTAAAATATCCCCTATCCATTATTATCCCCTTCTATATTTTTTAGTTTATAGGAAATGTCATAAATCTTTTTATGACTTTTACTAGAAAAATATTTAAACTCTAAAACTAATAAATTCCCTTCTATATAAAGATTAAAATATTCTATACCCTTAGTTATTAAATTTCTTCCTATCCTATAACTGCTAAAAAACTTTTCAAGTTCCTCATGGCTTAGCTCTCTTTCACTATTAATAGCCTGCCTATATATTATTCCCCCATCTTCTATATAAATAGAATAATTGTAATTGTTTTTTTCACGAATTTTATTTTCTTTTTTATAAAAAATAATAAGCTTATCTAAGTTGATTACCCTATCTGATATATTAATTTCCTTATCTAGAAAATCATCTAAGAAACTTCCCTCATAAAAAATTTCAGCATTTGATAAATAAGTCTTGCTGTATCTTTTTAAAGAATTTAAACAACTTAGACTGGCTCTTAGTATAGCCATAAAGATAAATAAGGCCATTAATACCTTTACAAGTATATAGGCCTTATCATTAACCTCCCTCCACAACTGGAATCACCCACCTTACAAATCTAGGGTCCTCATATTTTAGCTTAAGCTCTATTATATATAAATCTTCAATCTTTTTTATTATAGTCATTTCTAAGTCTAATTTATTTCTTGTTTTTACTTGTATTTTAGACTTATCTAAAAGCTCTTTTATTAGATCCTCATATTTTCCAGCCTTTACTTTTTCAGATATATTTGACAAGTCCTCAATAGCTAAGTTTTTTTTAAAAACAAGCTTATTAATT
>JASKZW010000026.1 GCA_030147425.1 Tissierellales bacterium | reverse complement strand
TAGACTTTATGTTATAATTAAAGCTAGGGCTAGAAACTTTGTTTGTTTTAAATTCTAGGAGGGTTAATATGGATACAAGTTATCTAAAGATAATGGAAAAAATAATTGAGGCTAATATAAGGAAGCTTTTATTAGGAGATTTCTTTGAAAACCCAGAATTATACGAAATAGATTATATAGCAGAGGAAGTTGCTACCTCTATATTAGAAGATTTAAAAAATTATGTTGTAGAAGATATTTTTTTAGATGAGACTATAGGTTTCGTTGTTGATGATATAATAGATGAAAAGTTAGAGGATATTATTATAGAAGATAAATTGCTCATGGAGGAAGAAGAACTTATAAGTGTAGAAAGCTTTTATAAAATGTTAGGTTTTAATGAAAATAATAAAGAGTGATAAGAATGCTGGCAGAAATCTGCCAGTATTTTTTTGTACAAATTAACATATTAAAACTAAGGGATAGTAAATTTTTTCCTAGCATTTGTACTATACTAGAATCAAACACCAATATTTTTACACTCCTTTTAATACCTAAAAAAGAGCTGGCTTTTGCCAGCTCTTTTTCATGCTAGTTAATGTATAAACATACAAATAATATTACATATATATTAAGTATAACAACATACAATCTAGTTAAATACATAATCTTATAAAAATATATATTAAAAGTTATAAAAATCATGTATAAGTATTAATTTTCTTTTTGCTGGGTATATAAAAAATAGAGCCGAGATAAAAGGGGGGAAAGTTTATATTTAAATATAAGTAAGTTATTTCTTAAATAAAAAAATGGAGGTAGAATTTATGGGGAAAATTAGAAATTCAAAATGGCTGGCTATTACTTTGTTGTTGGCTATGGTATTAAATGTTTTTGCACCATTTATAGGCATAGGGGATGAAAGAATTTATGCAGAAGAAGGGTTAGAGGGTGATAAGAATCCTAAGGACTTAGCACTTGAGTACTTTCCAGGCTTGAAATTAATTGACTTTTCTCAGTGGAAGGAAAGAACTAGGTGGGGGCAGAAGGTGTTTTACACAGACTTACCTGTTCCTTCACAATCAGGTGCTTATAATATAAGAACTGGTACAACGAATAGAGACAGAACTTATATTGGAGTTAGTATGAAACCTATCGATGGAAAATTGCAAGTGGTTATGGATAGCAGACTAGATGATGGTGCTTATGTGTGGGTAGGAGGGTTATATACAAACTCTGATAAGGAATTTAAAGAAAATAATATTTATAGATTGGGGTTAAATATAGAAAAGATAAGCAATGACAGAGAAGCTGGTAAATTTTATTTAAAAGAAGTTGAAACTGATAAAGAATTAGAGGTAATAGAGAATACTCTTTTTGAAGGTAATTATGATGAAAGATGGCAATATTATAAGCCAGGTCCTGGGTATATAGAATTTCTAGGGACAGGGGAAAAAGCTAAGTTTATAACTGAAGTGTTACCATTGCCAAATAAAAAAGGAAAATATACTTTTTCAGACTTTAGTCTACAAAACATTACACCTGCATCTATACCGAGTATAGATAATGATAATACTTCAGACTCTAAAGTTGCTGGAACAGCGAATAAAGCAGAGGGAGATAGAAGAGAAAGTTTTCAAGGAGATATAGTTCAAATATTAGTAGATGGAGCTGAACTTGCTAGGGTAGAAGTAGGAGAAGATAACAAATGGACCTATAATTTTAAGGACCCTATAGAAGATCCTAGTAAAGTATCTTACAAAATAATAAATCCAGATTCTGGCTTAGAGAGTGGGGAAGTTCCTCATCCTGAAAAAGAAGAGTCTCATAAGATAAGATTTGAAAAGGTAGAGGCAGGTAAAAAAGTAGTTAGGGGAAAAGGGTATCCTGGAGACACATTATTTATAGTTGATCAAAAGGGTATTATAATAGGTAAAGGTGAGATAAATAAAGATGGTAATTTTGAAATAGAATTAGAGAGACCTTTAGTGGAGGGAGAAACAATCGCAGCTACTCCTTATACTGGTAACACAGTTCATGATTCTACAGAAATTACTGTAAAAGGAGCTTTTAATCCAAAAGAGCATAAGCCAGAAGTAAACCCGGTAAAAGAAGGGGATAAAAAAGTAACAGGAACAGGAGTTCCAGGAGATGAAATAGTAATCACGGATAAGGATGGAAATGAATTAGGAAAAGGAACAGTAGGTGAAGATGGTAAGTTTGAAATAGAATTAAATAGACCTTTAGAAAAAGGAGAAACTATAACAGCTACTCCTAAGACAGGAGAAAATGAAGGAGAAGGAACAGAAAAAGAAGTAGAATTTAATCCAGAAGACCATACACCTAAGGTAGATGAAGATACAGTAAAAGAAGGAAGTAAGGAAATAACAGGTAAGGGTAAGCCAGGAGATGAAATAGTAATCACAGATAAGGATGGAAATGCACTAGGTAAAGGAACAGTAGATGAAGATGGAAACTTTAAGCTAGACTTAGAATAGCCATTAAAACCAGGAGATTAGTTAAACTTAACTCCAAAAACAGATGGAAAAGAAGGAATACCTTTAGAGTTAGATCCAATAGAATATGATAAAG
>JASKZW010000142.1 GCA_030147425.1 Tissierellales bacterium | reverse complement strand
AAGGAAAAGTATTATTTTTGCAAACAAGGAATACTTAAAGTTTTTCAACCTTGTATCCAATTCCCCACACCACCTTTAAATACTTTGGCTCTGTAGGATTTATCTCTATTTTCTCCCTAATCTTCCTTATATGAACTGCTACAGTATTTTCAGGATTATAAGCTTCCTCCTCCCATACCCTTTCATATATTTCATCTATGGAAAAAACCCGATCTAAATTCTTCATCAGTAGCCTTAAAATTTTATATTGTACTGGAGTTAAATATACTTCCTCCCCATCAACCCTTACTTGCTTTTTTTCATCGTCTAATTCAAGTCCACCAGTCTTATAATAGTTTTCCTTAACTTCCATACTACCTAAACTAGTATACCTTCTTAGCTGGGATTTAACCCTAGCAATTAACTCAAGGGGATTAAAAGGCTTGGTTATATAATCATCTGCCCCCATATTCAATCCTATAATCTTATCAGTATCTTCAGATTTAGCAGATAGCATTATTACAGGGATATTCTTGCTTTCCCTAATCCTCATAGTAGCCTTAATTCCATCCATAACCGGCATCATTATATCCATTATTATCAAGTGAATAGTATTCTTATCAACTACTTCTATGGCTTCTACTCCATTATAAGCTTTGAAGATAGTATAGCCTTCATTTTCCAAATATATGCTAATAGCATCTACTATTTCCCTATCGTCATCACATACTAATATATTCATGAAATCACTCCGTTTGTTTTTACTAAAGTATATCATATATTCCAGTATCTTTATAATACTAGATAAGTTTTGATTATTTACCTATCTTTTTCTTAAGACTTTCTTAATACTTTTAATGTCATACCTTTTATGCTATAATATAGCCGTAAGATATTTAAAATAAAATAGTATGACAGAGTAGGTAGTAAACGTTAAGTGTTTGAGAATGGAACGTTGTCTCAAAACGAAAGCCAGTCTTGCGATTTACTATTGCGTTCGCTGCGTGAAAAGTACTTCTTTCAGCAGACTACATGTCATATATGAAAGGAGTTTTTTTATGGAAAAAAACAAGGAAAAGTTTACAACCAGACGAATTGCTTATATTGGAATCTTTATAGCAATTTCAGTAGTAGTTAACACTTTAAGATTTGGTTACTTTAGCTTTGGAGGCTTACCTATTATCCTTTCTGGATATGCACTCGGTCCAGTTTCAGGATTTATAGTAGGTGGACTGGCAGATATAATAGCTTTTGCTGTTAGGCCTTCAGCTAGTGGTGGATTTAATCCACTTTTCTCTTTAACTTCAGCCCTAACTGGAGCAATTCCAGTTATAGTTACTAGAAAGTTAGGAGGAAAGTATCCAGACTTTAGCCTGCCTAAACTATTTGCTGGTATATTTGTAGGACAAACTCTTACTTCTGTTATAATGGTACCATTTTTCATATCCATTATTGCGGGTAAGAATCTATTTATACCACAACTTATAAAGGCAGCTAGTAAGCAAGTAACATCAATACCACTATATTCTGTAATAATAAAAGCCATATTTAAACCAATAGCAGATGTGGTAAAATTTGAAGAGGTTTAGGAGGACTATATAATGAAGAAAGACACTAATAGCCTGGTTAAGGCAGCTTTATTAACTGGACTATCAGTTATCTTAACAAGATTTTTTGCTATAATGGTTCCTATAGCTGGATTACCAACTATAAGAATAGGTTTTGGAGATATTCCTATAACCATGGCAGGTATAATCCTAGGGCCAGTTTATGGAGCCCTAACAGGTTTTGCCTCTGATGTTTTAGGAGTTCTAGTAAATTCCCAAGGAGCTTTTCATCCTGGATTTACTTTAACTTCAACTTTAACAGGGCTTATACCAGGATTAATCTTTATGCAATATAAAAAGAAAGATAACTGGCTAACTTTTAAAAAAGTTTTTTCTGTAACACTTACTAATGGTATTATTAATTCAATGATTTTAAATACTATTTGGTTGTCTGGAATGTTTGGCAAAAGCTTCTTAGTAATGCTGCCACCAAGACTATTAAGTAGTACAATAAACTTAATATTACATGCAGTTATCATATATGCAATTTTAGATAAAGCAAGGGGACACATTGGGGAAAATGCATAGATAAACTAAATTTTGAGCTAGGAATTTAATTTCCTAGCTCCTTTTTATATGATAATATAGGAGTAGAATATTTATAAGGAGAATTTATATGTTTAAGCCAATTAAAGCTACAAGTATTTCAAAAAAAGTTATAGAACAAATAAAAGAAATGATTTCCCAAGGGATTTTAAAAAAAGGAGACAAGCTTCCTTCTGAGAGAAGTATGGCTGAAAGCTTAGAAATTAGTAGATCTTCTGTTAGAGAGGCTTTAAAAGAAATGGAAATTATGGGGCTTATTGATGTAAGGCCTGGTGAAGGCAGTTTTATTAAGGAAAATTTTGAGGATATTCTTTTTGAGCCCTTTTCTACTATATTTTTACTTAAGGAAAGTAATCCAGAAGAAATTTTAGAATTAAGAAAAATTATAGAATTAGGTTCTGT
>JASKZW010000133.1 GCA_030147425.1 Tissierellales bacterium | reverse complement strand
TTTTATATATATAATAGATATATTAAACAAGTTAAGGAGTGATTTATTTTGCAAAAACTGAAACACCTAAAAGATTTCTTTAAGAAAAATAAAAGTAAGTATATATTAGGCATGGCCCTATTAATCCTAGTTGATTTTCTACAACTTTTAGTTCCACAAGTTTTAAAAAATACAACAGATTTGCTACAGGCCAACCAACTTACATCAGAACTACTTTTAAAAAATACATTATATATTATATTACTTGGCCTATCTATGGCCTTTGGTAGATATTTATGGAGGGTATTTCTATATGGAACAGCAAGAGAATTAGAATTTTATTTAAGGGACAAGCTCTTTAACCATCTTTTAAGCCTATCTCCTAGCTTTTATAATAAAAACAAGACAGGAGATATTATGGCCCATGCTACTAATGATATTAATAGTGTAAGGGCTCTTTTTGGCCATGGAATTATGATGATGATTGATGCTAGTTTCTTAACTATCCTTACTATTGGTATGATGATAAGAACAACTAATGTTAAGTTCACCCTTATATCCCTAGTAACCCTTCCCTTTATAAGCCTTATAGGTAGGAAATTTAGCCAGAGTATTCATAAAAGATTTAGGAAGGTTCAAGAATCTTTTTCAAATTTAACTGATGTAACCCAAGAAAATTTTTCTGGAATTCGAGTTTTAAAGTCCTTTGTACAAGAAGAAGAGTCTATTGAAAACTTCAAAAATATTAATAAGGATAACTTAGATAAAAACTTAGATCTTGTAAAGGTATCTGGACTATTCTCACCATTAATACAACTTATATCATCATTTGCTTTTTTTATACTAATGATTTATGGAGGGCAGGAAGTTATTAAGGAAAATATTTCCCTTGGATCATTTATAGCTTTTAATAATTATCTCTCTATACTTGTATGGCCTATGATGGCTATTGGATGGGTACTAAATATAGTTCAAAGGGGATTAACCTCTCTAGAAAGAATTAATGAAATATTAGATGAAAAAGCTGAAATTGTTGATATGGAAAATGCTAAAAATATAGAAGATATAAATGGAAAAATCCAATTTAAAAATGTTGATTTTAAATACCCTAATACAGAGCAAAAAGTCTTAAACAATATTAATTTTACAGCAGAGGCTAATCAGACACTAGCAATAATTGGACGTACAGGCAGTGGAAAGACAAGCCTGGTTAGCTTGCTTTTAAGATTATATGATAATTATGATGGAGATATCTTTATCGACGATATTAATATAAGGGAATTTACTCTTAAAAGTTTAAGGGAAAATATAGGATATGTACCACAGGAAGACTTTCTATTTTCCCAAAGTATTCGAGAAAACATTAACTTCCCCGTGGAAAAAACACTAGATTTAGAAGAAATTGAATCTGTTACAAAGTTTGCTCAGGTTTACGACAATATAATTTCTTTTCCAGAAGCTTTTGATACAGTTCTAGGAGAAGAAGGAGTAACCTTATCAGGTGGTCAAAAGCAAAGATTATCAATAGCTCGAGCAATTGTCAAAGATCCTAAAATTTTAATTTTTGATGATAGTTTTTCAAGTGTAGATACCCAGACAGAAGAGGCTATACTAAACAATATAAAGAACTTAACCAATAAAAAGACTATTATAATTATAAGTCATAGGATTTCCACCATCCAACATGCTGATAAAATTATAGTTTTAGATAGAGGACAAATAATTCAAGAAGGAAATCATGATTCTCTTTTAAAAGAAGATGGCTTATATAAATATCTTTATGAAAAACAACTTTTAGAGGATTCTATCTATGAAAGGAAGGGAGACTAAATGGAAAATAAGTCAGATAAAAAACTCATAAAAAAAATGCTCAATTATGCAAGGCCCTATAGTAAATATATTTTACTAGCCATGCTTTTGATGGTTATGATTACCGGTCTAGAACTTCTTAGACCTTATTTAATAAAGGTAAGTATAGATGATTATATTAGTGGAAAAAATATATTCGTCTACGAACTCGATAAAAAAGATTTCCCCGAATTTGATGGAGTTTATCTTAATAATAAGAAATATGTAAGGGATAAGAATGTTAAAAGTATAGATCTAAGTAATTTTAATAAAAAACAAGTCTTGAAAGAAGGAAATAATTACTATCTTCTTGATGAAAATAATAATAGAGATGAAATAAATAAGGAAGATTATCAGAAATTTAGAGAATATGATTTAAAGGGAGTAGTGAAAATAAGTTTATTCTTTTTATTTACAATATTTATAGTATTCATTTTAAATTATTTGCAGATTTATATACTAAACTATACAGGGCAAAATATAATATATAATTTAAGAAATGATATATTTAGCCATATACAGCATCTTCCTATATCATATTTTGACGATAACCCTATTGGTCGATTGGTTACTAGGGTTACTAATGATACAGAGTCTTTAAATGAAATGTATACTGGTGTTTTGGTAAACTTATTTAAGGATGTTTTTGTTTTAATAGGAATAATCATAATCATGCTTAGACTAAATTTTAGGCTTACTCTAATATCTCTACTATTTACCCCACTAATAGTACTAGCAGCTATAATTTTCAGAAAAAAAATTAGAAATATTTATAGACTAGGCAGAACTCAATTAGCTAGGATAAATTCAAATCTAAATGAGTATATTACTGGAATGAACCTTATACAAGCTTTTAAAAAGGAAGATAAAATTTTCAATAGTTTTTCTGAAACCAATAGGGAATATTTGGATACTTCACTAAAAGAGGTAAAAACCTTTGCTATATTTAGACCTACAATAGAAATTATAAAGTTTACAGGTATAGCAACCCTCCTATATTTTGGAGGAAAGGATGTTATGAATGGAGTTATTGGCTTTGGAGTACTTTATGCCTTTATTGATTACCTTCAAAGGTTCTTTGAACCTATCTTAAGCATTACTGAAAAATATAATATACTCCAATCAGCCATAGCCTCTAGTGAAAAAATATTTAATGTTTTAGAGGAAGAAAATCCTATTTCTAATTCTAAAAACCCTATTCAGAAAAATGACTTTAAGGGAAAAGTAGAATTTAAAAATGTATGGTTTTCCTATGATAATGAAAACTGGGTTTTAAAAGATGTGAGCTTTAAAATAGAGCCTGGTCAATTAGTAGCCTTTGTAGGACCTACCGGTGCAGGGAAATCTTCCATTATGAATCTAATAACTAGATTCTATGATATTCAAAGAGGAGAAATTCTTATTGATGGAGTTAATATTAAAGACTATGATAAGTATAATTTAAGAAGAAATATAGGATCTGTTTTACAAGATGTTTTCATTTTCTCAGGAAGCATAAATGATAATATTAGACTATTTAACCAAGAGATTACGGACGAAGAAATAAAATCTATATCTAAATATGTTAATGCAGATAAGTTTATAGAAAGACTTCCAAACAAATACAATCAAGAAGTTATGGAAAGAGGAGCAAGTCTATCTTCAGGAGAAAGGCAGCTTTTATCCTTTGCAAGAACCTTAGCTTTTGATCCTAGTATATTAATACTAGATGAGGCAACCTCTAATAT
>JASKZW010000100.1 GCA_030147425.1 Tissierellales bacterium | reverse complement strand
TAACTTGTATTGCTAAAGGACTTAGGGATAAAAAAGGTAATATTATAGCTACTTTAGGAGTATCAGGACCTAGTACTAGGTTAAAATTTAAGGGAATGGAAAATATAGAAAAACAATTACTTCAGACATCTAAAGAACTACAGGAAGCTATTAATAAGTATTTATAAAATCTATATCTATAGTTAAGAAAATAAGAAACTACAAGTTTTAGTAATTTTCTAGAATAATTTAGAAAAATAAAATTAAGTAAATCTTATAATTCTATAACAAAATAAGGAGAAAATAAAGGGTGATTATATAAGTCACTCTTTTTTAATGTATGTTATACAGAAACAGTAGTATATCTTCAAAGCTTTAAATATTACGATTAGATTACTTTTTTATAAAAAAATAAAAACAAGAAAAAAATGGAAAGGTAACAAAAAATGAGAACAACATGATTAAAAAAGGGTAGAGTCTTATTTTTTATTAATATAGACTAGGTTATGAAGTGATAGTTTCTTGTAAGAAAGGAAGTAAGTGATTGGTAAAAATAGTAATGACAGCTTTACTGGGAGGATTCTTAGGATATTTTATAGAGCCCCTTTCAGAAAAAGTAATAACTTATAAACAAAAACAAAAAAATAAAGAATATAGTAGATATTCTTATAATTTTTATCTAGGAAAGATAATAGATGTGTTATCTGGAGCCTTTCTTTTTGGTATATCTTTCTATTATTTTAGCTTATTCAAGGCAATATTAGCGTCTATATTTGCACTTTTGGCCTTACTTGGAGTAAAAGTAGATCAAAAGATTAGAATTATACCAAACGAATTGGTCTTAATAATTTTATTACTAGGACTTATCTATCAAGGTTTTAGCAGAGGTTTTACTGGCATAAAAGATGGAATATTAGCTCTAGTAGTAACAAGTATTATTTTCTTTCTAGCAGGATTTATCACAAAGAAATTATCCGGCAGTATAGGAGTAGGAGCAGGAGATGTTAAATTAGCTATGGCCATATCTGCCTATTCTGGAATATCAGGCTTATATGACTTTTATCTAGGAATAGCAATTTTTCTAGCTCTTTATATACTAGTTGGTTTCAAGACTAAAAAGCTTAAAATGGGGTCTACATTTCCCATGGCCACACAAATTATGGGAGGCTTTATGGTAGTCATATTTGCAGAGTCCATTTTAGACTTGATATCAAAGGTATACTAGGAGGACGATAAAGTGACTAGTATCTTTAGTGAAGAATCAGGACAAGGTATGGTTGAATATGGTCTTATACTAGTCCTTATAAGCCTAGCAGTAGTTGGTGTCTTAGGTGGATTAGGAGGAGGACCTGTCAGAAAAATTTACAATGATGGCAGTAAGGAAATTTTAGATGCATTAGACAAAAAATAAGGAGGAATAATGATGATGAATTGGTTAATGAATGAAGAGTCAGGACAAGGTATGGTTGAATATGGTTTAATATTAGTACTAGTGTCTATAGTTGCTATAGTAGCTTTAGGCTCAGTAGGTGATACATTAGGTAAAAAATTTGGTGAAATAAACAAGAGTTTAGATAAGTCAGGTAGTAAAGATTAATATATTTTAAAAATCAATATCAACACTATATATAAGTAAACTATCCTTTAAGGGTAGTGAAGGGATGGTTACTCATCCCTTTTTTTATTAAGGAGAAATGTTTATGAAGGAGAAAAGAAGTGAAAAAGGACAAGCTTTAGTAGAATTTGCAATTATTTTACCCATATTACTTTTACTTTTGGGACCGGTTTTAGATTTGGGTAGAGCTTTATATACTAAAACACAACTACAAAATATCACATCAGATTTACTTCATATGACCATATTAGAAAATGAATATTCATATCAAGGTGGATCTTTTAAGGCTATGGAAGAAAAGATTTTAAGTGAAAATGAAGGTATAAGCGCAGGTCATATAACAGAAGAAGATAGAGGTTATCTAATTAATGATATATTTGATAAGTTTGTTTCTACGGAAGGTCTTGATAAGTATCAGATAGACTCTAAAAATAAAGATAAGTATATAGAATTAGGACCTATTCAAAAAGGATTTAACCATGTAGGTAAGTATCCTAAATTACAAAAGTATGTTAAGTACAAAGGGCAAAAGGTTATAAAAGAAGATCACTCTAAACACCATATATATAATGAGTTTATATATGATGAACATGGTTATGATAACTCTGGATATGATATGTATTATTACGATAGAGATGGATACGATAAAAGTGGAACAGATATAAATAACTTTTCAGCTGGTAGTTTTGAAGCTGAACATTATAAGAATGAACGTTGGAAACTAGCTGGTAAAGAGACTAATGATAATTCGACTTACTATAGGACTGTAAAGGTAAAAATTCCTTATGAAATGGAAAATGTAACCTTTATGGGAAAGATTTTTTTTGGTGAAACTACCAAGTTAGAATCATCATCATCAGGAATTATTTATATGGGAGGAGATGGTAGAGATGTTAAAGAGCCTAAAAAGCAAAGCTCTTAAAGAAAATGGCCAAGGTCTGGTTGAGTATGCTCTAGTCCTACCAATTTTTTTGATGTTAGTTTTTATGATAATAGATTATTCTACCGTTCTTTATGATAAAATTGCTTTTAATATGGCTTTAAGAGATTCTATAGTAAAATTAGAATTTAGTGAAGAGGAAACTAAAGCTTTACAAAACTATTTAAATCCTTATGGTCCTGTAGAGAATAGATTTGGTCATGGTTATGATTTACAGACAGGACAGATTCAAAATAGGGGTAAGGATTTTTATATGGATCATAAATTTTTATCAGGCTTGACAACAGAAGAATATATAAAAAAAGAGATAGAAAAAAGAGATCCTGATATTAATATAGATAATATAGAGTTTCTTGATTTTGAAGAAGGAAGGCAGAGTAGAATAGGAATCTATTCAGGTTTACAGCATTACCATTATAAGAAAAATTATGGTGCGGATGGTAGAAACTTCCAATCCAATCCAACCTTTTCTACAACTCTTATAGCACAGATTAGGGTTAATTATAAAATAGAGCCGAAGGGTGCTTTGATGAAATCTTTATATCCTGATGGTTTGATTCATGAAAAAACTATTTATAAAACATCTAGAAATATGAGATGGAATCCAATTATAAAAAATCCACATGTACCAGATGAATTAGATAATTAAGACAGTGAGGTGCGATATGTTGAGAGAATTTAGAGCTGAAAAGGGGGAACTTATGGTTCTCTTTAGTTTTGTATTGATTTTACTTTTAGCATGTATAGGATTTGCTGCAGATTACTCTTTATATAGTAATGAAAAAGATAAATTGACAGATATAGCATATTTAATAAAGGATACTAGATATGACTTAGCTGAACCACTTTTTCAATCAGAAGATCCGGAAAAGGATTTAAAGGAAATTGCTGATAATATAGCTATGGCAAATGGTATCAACCCTAGTAAGGTTAAGGTAGAATGGATAGAAGATTATAGTAAGTATAGGAAGGCAGAACATGGATTTATTAAGGGAGCTAGGACTGCCACTACTAATATAATTCTAGAAAATAAATATGATCCAATTTTTTTGAAGATGTTTAATATAAATGAAATCCCTATAAAGGTGGCCATATCTGACAAAATGGTTAAAGAAAATCCAAATGGATATGTATGGTCGCCTAAATAGTTTAGTAGAAGGAAGGTATGAAAATTGAAGAAGACAAAATTAATATCTTTAGTTGTAGCAGTTTTAGTATTTGTTATAACTTTATTTAATCCATTAGGAAATAAAAATAAAATAAATGAAGAAGATTTAATACCAGTAGTTATGGCAAGTGAAAAAATAGGACCTCAAACTCTTATTACACAGGATCTAGTTTATACTAAAAAAATATATAAAGATTCGGTTCCTGAGGGAGCTATAAAAAATGCAGATGAAGTTATAGGAAAAGTTACTAAGGTAAACTTTATGCCTGATGATGTTTTTATGGAAGAGAAAATTTATGAAGTAGGCCAGGCAACAGGAGGTCTAGGATATGTAGTAGAAAAAGGACAAAGAGCAGTATCACTAGATGTTGCCTACTCAACAGGAGTCTCAGGTTTATTAAAAGTAGGTAATAATACAGATATTATAGGCTTAGTACCTCCTAGTCAAGGAGAGCAGGCTGCAGGAATAGGGCCTAAAGCCAAGGTTATACTAGAGAATGTAAAAATCTTAGCTTTAGATAGAAAGATTAATCCAGAGTCTGAAACATCAGAGGAAGGTTATGCAACAGTTACATTTGAGGTTACTCCTGAGGAGGCACTTAAACTTTCTGTAGCAATACCAAACGTTCAAGAAATAAGATTAGCATTGAGAAATCAAGAAGATGATAGTAAGTTAGAAAAAGATGAGTTTAACTTTTTTAATGTAGGAAACTAGGAGGAAAATATGGAGGTTAAAGTACTAGTCTTTGCAGATGATATGATCAGTAAGAGACTGATGACCATGATGCAGGATGATAATATAAAACTTGTAGGGAGAACTTATGATGAAAATAGTATATTGGACAATATAAGTAAGGCAAAACCAGATATAGTAGTACTTTCATCTAGTAACACGTCTATGCTCCTAAGAGTATGTCAACAAATTTATTTATTAAGACCAAGGTCGATACCTGTGGTAGTTACGGAAGACTATACACCAGAATCAATTCAAAAAATAGTTCAAACAGGTGTACACTATGTTCTTCCTATGAATATAGATATGACCACATTAAATTCACAATTAAAAGGTATAAAAAGCAACGAATCAACAAGAATGACTGCTTTAGAAAATAGTGGTACAAGTAATTGGAAGTCTAAAGTTATAACTGTATTTAGTACTAAAGGTGGAGTAGGAAAAACTAGCCTTGCAGTTAACTTGGCTATAAAGTTAGCACAAAAAAGAAGAAAAGTTGCTATTTTAGATTTTAATATGGAATTTGGTGATGTTGCAAGCTTCTTAAGAATAGATTCTAAAGATAATATATCAACACTATTAGAAGAACAACCTAGTTTAAATACAGATACCATAAGAAAGTATATGGCAGTGCACTCATCAGGTATTGGAGTTTTGCAAGCTCCATCAAGTCCGGAGTATGCTATAAATATATCAGCTTCTTCTGTAGAAAAAGTTATATCATCATTAAGAACGCATTATGATTATTTAATAATAGATACTGCTGTAGGTTTTAATTCTATAAATCTATCAGCTTTTGATGCTTCATCCCAGGTTCTTTTTGTAACAGGAATGGACTTATCAACATTAAAAAACACTAAAAAAGGCTTAGTTATTTTAAATTCTTTAATAGGAGCTGAAAAAATTAAGGTAGTTATTGGAAAAGAGGAACCAAGTAGGGTTAAATTGAAAGATTTAGGAAGAGCACTTGAGATGGAAGTATGGCATTCAATAGCTTATGATCAAAAAATAGCTTTAGAAGCTATTAATCTAGGAAAACCTATAGTATCTGATTCACCTATGTCAAAAACAAGTAAAGATTATCAAGTATTAGCTAATATGATAGACGAATCTGAAGATGATGGAGATGGTGTAGAATCCAAAGAATCATCAAATCCATTAGAGAAAATTATTGGTAAGTTAGGAATAGGTGGAAAGAAAAAAAAGGTTAAAAGACCTAAAGTTAAGAAAAGAAAAGTAAAAAAGAGAAGAAAGTAGATAAGGGTGATTTATAGTGAATTTATCAGAAAGACTAAAACAAGCTAAGAAGATAGAGTCTTTTGATGGTGCAATGCCAGGTATGGTAGACTTTTCTTCTTTTGAACCAGAAACTATGGACCATGTTGATGAGTATGAAGACTTAAAAAAATTAGTTCATAGAGATGTTATAGATATTTATAATAAGAGGATACAAGAAAATCAAGGAGATAAAGAAGGTATAGATGTTAGAGCTATAATAGAAAATCTATTATCTTCTAGTGGTGAGGCTTTAACTAAGGTTAAGAGAGATAAAATAACTCAAGAGATTTATGATGATGTAACAGGTTTGGGACCTTTAGAGCAGTTGATAAGAGATGAAGATATTTCGGAGATAATGGTTAATGGACCTAAGCAAATTTATGTGGAGAAAAAAGGTAAAATTCAACTTGCTAATGTATTTTTTAGAGATGATGAACACGTTATGCAAATTATAAATAGGATAGTATCTCCACTAGGAAGACGTTGTGATGAGGCTAATCCAATGGTAGATGCCCGTTTAGAAGATGGATCTCGTGTAAATGCTATAGTTCCACCTGTAGCGTTAAATGGCCCTACTATAACTATTAGGAAATTTAATTCCACTCCTTTAGAGATTAAGGACCTAATAGATTTTAATTCCCTATCTTTTCAAATGGCTTCTTTTTTGAAAGCAGCTGTAGAAGGTAGGGCTAATATTATGGTATCTGGAGGTACTGGTTCTGGTAAAACCACTCTTTTAAATGTTTTATCAAGCTTTATTCCAGAAACAGAGAGAATTGTAACAGTAGAAGACGCAGCTGAGCTTCAAATGATGCAGGATCACGTAATAACTTTAGAGGCGAGACCAGCTAACGTAGAGGGCAAGGGAGCGGTTCCTATTAGAGATTTAGTTAAAAACTGCTTACGTATGAGACCAGATAGAATCATAGTAGGAGAGATTCGTTCAGGAGAGGCTCTTGACATGCTTCAGGCCATGAATACAGGTCATGATGGTTCTTTATCAACAGCCCATGCTAATACACCAAGAGATATGGTTGCAAGGCTTGAAACCATGGTAATGATGGCTGGAATGGATTTACCAATAAAAGCTATTCGTGAACAAATTGCTTCAGCAATTGATTTAATAATTCAACAAACTAGATTTAGGGATGGTTCAAGGAAGGTAGTTGCAATATCAGAAGTTACAGGTATGGAGGGAGATACTGTAACTCTTCAGGATATTTTTGTTTTTAAGGCAGATGGATATGATGCATCAGGAAAGTTAAGAGGAAAGTTTGAACCAACAGGAATAAGACCATATATTTTAGATAGATTACAAGATAATGGAGTATCTATTCAAGAAGATTGGTTTGCAAAGTAGGTGAATATATGAACACAGTATTAATTAGAAAATTAGCTTTAGCGCTGAGTATTTCTTATATAGTTTATAATCTTTTGATAGTTTTGATAAACTTGGTCTATAAAAATTATATAGTTTATAGGGAAAGGCTAGAAAGCATAGAGAAAGAGGCTCCTTTAGCATATGGGAAAAATGTAGAAAAAAAGGGTATACAAATTGATGCTTCATTAGAAGAAAAAATACAGGAAGAACTTTTACAGGCTGGAATACATTTAAGAACTGAGGAATATTTAAAAATAAGGGCAGTAATTACAGCTCTTCCATTTTTAATTATATTAATAATAAAGAATGATATGGTACTAGCCATTGGAGGAGCACTTTTTGGGTTTATAGCACCACCTTTACATTTAAAGAAGAAAAAGAAGGATAGAATGGACCTTTTTAATGATCAGCTAGGAGATGTAATACTTATAATCTCAAACAGTTTAAGGGCAGGTTTTACTTTTGAGCAGGCTATGGGTAGTGTGGCTCGTGATTTACCGGATCCTATTGGTCCGGAATTTCTAAAAATTGGTAGAGAAGTGGAGCTTGGAGAGAGACTTGAAGTAGCTATGGAGGATACAGCTAGAAGAATGGGTTCTGAAGATATGGAACTTATGAATACAGCAGTAGCTATACAGAGGCAAGTTGGAGGTAACCTAGCAGATGTTTTAGATAATATAGGAACAACTATAAGGGACAGAATAATAATTAAAAAGAAAATAAAGGCTATGACAGCTCAAGGTGAAATTTCAGGAAAAATAATTGGATTTTTACCATTTGCATTATTAATAATAGTATCTCTAGTAAATAAGGAGTATATGGAGCCTTTGTTTACTACAACTTTTGGTAAAATTCTTTTGATTATAAGTATTATATTGGAAGGTTTGGGATTTATGACTATAAAGAAAATTGTAAATATAGAGGTGTAATATGTTACAGAGTATTATATTAGGAATATCCAGTTTCTTTATAATGGAGAGCCTCTTAGGTATACTAAATGAAGCTAATGAAATTATAAAGAAAAGAATAGAGATTATAAAGAATTTAAATAAGGTAGTTAATCTAGATGAAGATATAATGGATTTATCTTTTCATGATAGGATAGTTAAACCAATAGTAGATAATATGGTTAGATCTGTTGCGATGTTTATTCCTGTTAAGGAAGATTCTCAAAGTAAGCTAGCTGAAAAGCTAAAGCTTGCAGGAATAAGAATGAATGCCAGAGATTATATGGCGATGAATATAATAATTATAGTTAGTTTAACAGCATTAGGATTTTTAATTGGAACAAAACAAAGAGGTTTATTAGAACCTATTAAGTATGGAGCTTTAGGTTTAATTTTTGGATATGTTTTTAGAACATACTCATTAGAAGCTAAGGTAACTGAAAGAAAGAAGCAAATAAAATCTCAACTACCAGAGGTAATGGATATTTTATCTGTAAGTGTTGTAGCAGGGCTTAGTTTTGACCAGGCCTTAGGATATGTAATAGAAAAGGCAGATGGGCCTTTGATAGATGAGTTTGCTATAGCTAGAAGGGAGATAACTCTAGGTAAGGCTAGAAAAGAGGCTTTAAATGGGGTAGCAGATAGGACTCAGGTTGCTGATGTTAAGTCTTTTGTATCCGCAATAAATCAGGCGGATGAATTAGGAATATCTATGCAGAACGTTTTAAACTCACAATCAAAGATGATTAGAGATTCACATAGACAAGAAGTAGAAGAAAGGGCTGCAAAAATACCTGTAAAGATTCTTATACCTATGGTACTTTTTATTTTCCCAGTAATATTTATAATACTTCTTGGACCAGCTGTTCCAAATTTAATGGAGGCTTTGGGAAATGTGTAGTATGAAATTAAAAATAGCAGATAACTTTTTAAAAAGATTTAAGGGACTTATGTTTAAAGATGGTTTGGATGATGATCAGGCACTTTTATTTACGAATACTAGTAGAATCCATACTTCTTTTATGAAGTTTCCAATAGCAGTTCATTATTTAGATGAAAACTTTCATACAATAGATTATGAAATAATTAATCCTTGGAAGATAGGTAAAAAAGTAGAAGGCGCTAGACATGTTGTAGAAACTAATCCTACTGTAGTATTTAAGGATAAGAGGCTTATACAGTCTATAAAATCTTATATAGATAATAAAAAGCAAAGGACTTAATTATCCTTTGCTTTTTTTAATTTTCTTTTAATATTATTAACATGGTTTTTTCTAGCCCTATAGGATGTTATATTTTTTTTGTTTATATAGTTATATATATTACTAATATCACTTTTAGTATAGATAACTTTATTATAACTTTTTATTAAATCAACTATTTTAGAGAAATAAGTAACATTTTGAATTTTAAATTTTAACTCACAGTTATCAGAAAAAGCTATTATTGAAATAAAATCAATATGTTTTTTAAAA
>JASKZW010000093.1 GCA_030147425.1 Tissierellales bacterium | reverse complement strand
AGTTAAGCTACTGAAAAACTAGGCTTTAAGATGAATTTTCTTTAGGTTGACATTAGCACCTATGTTTAATATACTTATGTATGAAGTAAGTAAAAATAAATAAAAATTTTAAAATAAAATTATAAATCTAAATATCGAAGGAGGTCTATCGATGGCTAAAGTTATGAAAACTATGGATGGTAATACAGCTGCTGCACACGTTGCTTATGCGTTTACAGACGTAGCTGCTATTTACCCAATAACACCATCTTCAGATATGGCTGAGATGGTTGATGAGTGGTCCGCTCATGGAAAGAAAAATATATTCGGACAAGAGGTTTCTGTAAGAGAAATGCAATCAGAAGCAGGAGCTGCAGGAGCAGTACACGGTTCCTTATCAGCTGGTGCTTTAACAACTACTTTTACAGCATCCCAAGGATTATTACTTATGATACCAAATATGTATAAAATTGCGGGAGAATTATTACCTGGAGTATTCCATGTTTCTGCAAGAGCATTAGCAGGACATGCTTTAAGTATATTTGGAGATCACCAAGACGTAATGGCTGCAAGACAAACAGGATTTGCTTTATTAGCATCAGGAAGTGTTCAAGAAGTTATGGACTTAGCAGGAGTTGCTCACCTAGCTTCAATTAAAGGAAGAGTTCCTTTCATACATTTCTTTGATGGTTTTAGAACAAGCCATGAGATACAAAAAGTAGAGGTTATGGAGTATGAAGACCTTGCTAAATTAGTAGACTATGAAGCACTAGATGACTTCAGAGCAAGAGCTTTAAACCCAGCTAATCCTTACACAAAAGGAACAGCACAAAACCCAGATATTTATTTCCAAGCTTTAGAATCAGCTAACCCATATTATGAAAATATTGTGGAAATAGTAAACGATTACATGAAGGAAATAAACAAGATAACTGGAAGAGACTATAGACCATTTAACTACTACGGACATCCAGAAGCAGAAAGAATTATTGTTGCTATGGGTTCAGTTACAGAAGCAATAGAAGAAACTGTAGACTACTTAAATGAAAATGGAGAAAAAGTAGGAGTTATAGAAGTACACTTATACAGACCATTCTCAGAGAAATACTTCTTTGATGTAATGCCTGCAAGTGTTAAAAAAATAGCAGTACTAGATAGAACTAAGGAAAAAGGTGCTATAGCAGAACCTTTACACTTAGATGTTAAGAGCTTATTCTACGGAAAAGAGGATGCTCCTGTTATAGTAGGTGGAAGATATGGTTTAGGTTCAAAAGATACTACACCTTCACAAATTAAGGCAGTATTTGACAACCTAAAATTATATGAACCAAGAGATAGATTTACTATAGGAATAGAAGATGATGTTACTCATACATCATTAGATGTTAAAGAGCAAATAAGTGTTGAGCCAGAAAGTACTATTAGATGTAAGTTCTGGGGATTCGGTTCAGACGGAACTGTAGGAGCTAACAAATCAGCTATAAAAATAATCGGTGACGGAACTGACATGTATGCACAAGGATATTTTGCATATGACAGTAAAAAATCAGGTGGAGTAACTATATCCCACTTAAGATTTGGACATGAGCCAATCAGATCAACATATTTAATAGATGAAGCTGACTTTATATCCTTATCAAAACAATCATATGTATACCAATATGATGTATTAAAAGGATTAAAGAAAGGTGGAAAATTCTTACTTAACACAAACTGGAGTGAAGAAGAATTAGAAGCTAATTTACCAGCAAAAATGAAGAAATACATGTATGAAAATGACATTGAATTCTACACAGTAGATGCTACTAAGATAGCTCAAGAAGTAGGATTAGGTGGAAGAATCAACATGGTTATGCAAGCAGCATTCTTCAGACTTGCAAATGTTCTGCCAATAGACCAAGCAATTGAAGCTTTAAAAGAATCAATTGTTAGAGACTATGGTAGAAAAGGTGACCATATAGTAGAAATGAACTATAAGGCAGTTGACCAAGGAATTGATGCTTTAGTTAAGATAGATATACCTGAATCATGGGCAAAAGCAGAAGATGAAAAAGTTGAAGATGAAAAAGAAATGCCAGACTTTATCAGAGAAGTTGTTATGCCTATGAATCACCAAGAAGGAGACAGTTTACCAGTAAGTACTTTTGTTGGAAGAGAAGACGGAGTATTCCCACATGGAACATCAGCTTACGAAAAACGTGGTATAGCAGTAGAAGTTCCACACTGGATTATGGACAACTGTATCCAATGTAACCAATGTGCTTATGTTTGTCCACATGCGGTTATAAGACCATTCTTAGTTAATGAAGAAGAAAGAGCTAATGCACCAGAAACTTTTGAAACTAAGAAAGCTATAGGTAAAGGTTTAGAAGAAGTTGAATTTAGAATTCAAATTTCACCATTAGACTGTACAGGATGTGGAAACTGTGCTGATGTTTGTCCAGCTAAGGAAAAAGCATTAGTAATGGTTCCATTAGAAGAAGAGTATGAAGTAGAGTCTAAAAACTGGGATTATGCTATAGAGCACGTAGAGCCAAAAGAAGACTTAATGCCAGATACAACTGTAAAAGGCAGTCAGTTTAAACAACCATTATTTGAGTTCTCAGGAGCTTGTGCAGGATGTGGAGAAACTCCATATGCTAAGTTAATAACTCAATTATTTGGAGATAGAATGATAATTGCTAACGCAACAGGATGTTCATCAATTTGGGGAGCAAGTGCACCATCAACTCCATACTGCAAAAACAAGGATGGAAGAGGACCAGCTTGGGCAAACTCACTATTCGAAGACAACGCAGAGTATGGTTACGGAATGTCTGTAGCAGTTAGAAAATTAAGAGAAAAATTAGAAATGTATATAGAAGAATTTGTAGAACTAGACTTAGATGAAGAATTAAATGAAGCATTTAACTTCTGGTTAGAAAACAAAGAAGATGTAAGAGGATCTAAGGAAGGTTCAGCAAAAATCACTCCTTTATTAGATAAGAAATTAGATAATAAAGAAGGACAAGAATTATTAAACAAAATAGCTAAATTAAAAGACTATTTAATCAAAAAGTCAATCTGGATCTTTGGTGGAGACGGATGGGCATATGACATTGGATTTGGTGGATTAGACCACGTATTAGCATCAGGAGAAGACGTAAACGTATTTGTATTTGACACAGAAGTTTACTCAAATACAGGAGGTCAATCATCAAAAGCTACACCTAAAGCAGCAGTAGCTAAATTCGCAGCTTCAGGTAAAAAAGTTACTAAGAAAGACTTAGGACTTATAGCTACAACTTATGGCTATGTATATGTAGCTCAAGTATCAATGGGAGCAAATATGAATCAATTAATGAAAGCTTTACAAGAAGCTGAATCCTACGATGGACCTTCATTAATAATTGCTTATGCACCATGTATAAACCACGGAATCAGAACTGGTATGGGAACTAGTATCAAGCAAGAGAAAAAAGCAGTAGACACAGGATACTGGCACTTATACAGATTTGACCCAAGATTAAAAGAAGAAGGAAAGAATCCATTTATCTTAGACTCTAAAGAGCCATCAGAACCATTTAGAGACTTTATAGAATCTGAGGTAAGATATACTTCCTTAAGCCGTACTTTCCCAGAAGAAGCAGAAGAGTTATTCAAAGCTGCAGAGGAAGACGCTAAGGCTAAGTATGAAAATTACAAAAAATTAGCAGAAGAATATTAAATATTAAAAGGGGATGCATGCATCCCCTTTTTTATTTTTTATATATGTAATATAATTATCTTAGTAAGAATTATAGGAGTGGTGAAATGAAGGAAAAATATATAGGACTTAAGGAACTAAATTTGTCTAATTTACATTTTAATGAGGCTATGAAAAATCATACGACTTTTAAAATAGGTGGGCCAGCAGATGTTTTGGTAGATATCTCTTCTGAAGAAGAGTTGCTTAGCGTTTTAAAATATGCTAGGGAGAATGATATTGATTATTTTTTAATGGGAAATGGTAGCAATCTTTTAGTTTCAGACGAGGGGATAAGAAAACTAGTTATAAAAATATCTGATAAGTTTAATAAGATTGAAATAGATTCAAATAAAATTATAGTAGAGAGTGGAGCTCTTTTATCAACTATATCAAAGAAGGCTCTAAAGGCTTCTTTAGAAGGCTTTGAATTTGCTAGTGGCATACCAGGTACTGTAGGCGGAGCAATTACTATGAATGCAGGAGCCTATGGTGGGGAAATGAAGGATATAGTTAAAAGAGTAAAGGTTGTAGATAAAAATAATCAGATAAGATATATAGATAATAAGGATATGAATTTTAGATATAGGGGAAGTAAGGTTGTAGATGAAGGCCTTATTGTTTTAGGTGTAGAGTTTGAACTAGAGCATGGCGATTATGATGAAATAAAGGCAAATTTAAAGGATTTAACAGAAAGAAGAACTAGTAAGCAGCCTTTAGAGTATGCAAGTGGTGGAAGCACCTTTAAAAGGCCAGAGGGCTATTATGCAGGTAAGCTAATAGATGATTCAGGATTAAGAGGCATGAGATTTGGTGATGCTCAAGTATCAGAAAAGCACTGTGGTTTTGTGATAAATAGGGGAAATGCTAGTTTTGAAGAAGTAATGACCTTGATTAACTTTATTAAGGAAACAGTTAAATCTAAGTTTGGTGTAAGTTTGGAGACAGAAATAAAAATAATAGATTAACTTAGGGGGATTTAATGAAGATTATTGCTGACTATCATACTCATACTATATACAGTCATGGTAAGGGGACAATTAGGGAAAATGTAGAAGCAGCTATAGAAAAAGGATTAGAAACTATAGCTATAACAGATCACGGTCCTGGACATAAATTATATGGAGTAAGTTTAGATGATTTATATGAAATGAGAAAAGAAGTGGATAGTTTAAATAGGGAATACAAGGAAATAGAAATACTTTTAGGTGTAGAAGCAAATATTATGGATTATGATGGAAATATAGATGTAAATGATGAGTTGTTAGAATTGATAGATATACTACTTTTAGGCTACCACTTTGGGATAGTGCCTAAAAACTTAAGCAGTGCATTGAGGCTTTATATATTAAACTTTTTTTCAAATCTCTTTAATTTAAGGCCTAAAAATCTAATTGAGAAAAATACAGATGCAATGATCAAGGCAATAAATAAGTATCCGGTAGATATTATTACCCATCCAGGTTCTAAGGCTAAGTTAAATATAGAAAGGCTGGCTAGGGAGTGTGAGAAAAAGGATGTATGTTTAGAAATTAATTCTAGCCACAGTCAGTTATCGGTAGAAGCCTTAAAAGAGGCTTTAAAGACTGGAGTTAGATTTACTATAGATAGTGATGCCCATAGCTCTGAAAGGGTTGGAAACTTTGATAAGGGACTAGAAAGGGTAAGGAAATTGAATATATCTAGTGAAAGAATCTATAATGCAAGATAATGGAGGGTTAAGATTGGAATTTGTTATTATAACTGGATTATCAGGAGCAGGAAAAAGTCAAGCTATGAAAGCTTTAGAGGATATAGACTACTATTGTATGGATAACTTGCCACCAGCTTTAATATTTGATTTTTTTGAATTATGTAATAGGCATGAACATGATTTTAATAAGGTTGCAGTCGTTGTAGATATAAGGGGAGGAATCTTTTTTGAAGATTTCTTTGATGGCTTAGATATTTTAGATAAGAATAATATTCATTATGAAATAGTTTTTTTAGAAGCTAATGATGATGTTTTAATAAATAGGTATAAGGAACACAGAAGGCCCCATCCTATGTCTCAGGAATCTAGGATAGTAGACGGAATAAAAAGGGAGAGGGAGAAATTAAAAGATATAAAAAGCCAGGCAAATTATATAGTGGATACTTCCAA
>JASKZW010000087.1 GCA_030147425.1 Tissierellales bacterium | reverse complement strand
TTTTAAACTCCTTATCTAGCTCCTTAATTTCATTCAACCGCATTTTTACATCTCCTTTATATTTATTTTAAAGTCAAACCTATATATTATTTAGAAGTCAAATAGAATACTCCAGGCCTAGAAACCAGACCTGGAATATTTTATAATCTAGGCTTAGTTGCTTGTTTCTGAACTAGGCCAAAGCCCTGGCTATTTTTACTTCCTAAACCTGTGGACAAGGCTAGGTCTAAAATCTTCTTATCTGCTTCTAGCCTAAACTTACCTGATATACCCTTGACTATAGTCTTCTTATAATAAACTAGATTGGTCATTTCCTCTCCTATTAGTTCTATAGAAAAATCTACATCTTCCTGATCTTCCTTATAAAATATATTATATTTTTTAAGCAAGTTCTCCCTAATTAACTTGTAAAAATTTTCATTACTAGTCCTAAAATACTGGGTATATTTTTTCCCATTAGGCTTAATAAAGGTACTGTAAGTAACAATAGGAGACAAGGTCGAAACTATAAGACTATTTCCCTCTACTGAACTATCTAATACTTCTAAATTCTTAAATCTAACATAGTTACGCCCAATTCTTAACCTATCACTAAAAAGCATATTATTAGAAATTGACTGGCAAAACTCTTCCAAAGGAGAAGAAACAACAAAATCTATAGATTTTCCAAAATTAAGACTTCTTCCCTCCTTCACTCCCTTTGTAAGGATTCTTGAGAAACTAAAAAACTTAAAATTCCTACCCTTAAACTCAAAACCCTTCTCATGAAGAAACTCTGCCAATCTTTCATCCATATTATTATAAATAAAGCCTTGCAATATATTATTGTAATGAATTGGTAATATTATATTTTTATTACTTATAAAACTCAATTTTATTTGCATAAAATTCTCCTAGTCATCTAAGTCTAATTTTTTTAACCCATTCCATACACCTGTATTATCCAATGCTCCTGATGCCATTTTAGAAGTCTTAGACTTTTTCCTTTTATTATTCTTTCTTGATCCCTTCTTCCACCTTATATTCCTCTTCTTCTCCTTCTATTTTTCCTCATAGTCTAAAACCTCTGGCAGATATCTAGCCTTATCAAACTCCTTGTCCTGCATAACCATAGACCTATAAAAATTATACTTATCCTTAGAAACTACAGTCTCAGTCATCTTAAAAAGTTCCCTCATATGTTTTGCTTATCTATAGCATCCTTCTCATCAGCCCCTCGAAGTTCCTGGGAAACACTAGTCTTAAATTTCTCTATATATTAGTCTACATTAGCTAACCTATGATAGTATTGGCAGGAATGGCATATTTCCTTCAGGATTTCTAAAAAACTCAGCCTGCCTATTATCCTTATCTATCTTCCTAGAACCTACCATTATAGGTGTCTTTGCCTTTATTGTATAATCTATATAGCCATTTAACAATTCCCTTTTTTTGTCGTATTTTCCAGTACCTAAAAAACTTATAAAGATATCTCTCAAATCCCTTACCTCCATTAATTCTATTCTCTTTTATATAAAAATATACTATATATCTAAATTTTTTAAGGGAATTTTTATAAATTTTCTGATAACTTTTTTTTAAAAAAGAAGGAAGCTTAACTTCCTACTAATCTATAGGCTTAAATAAAAGCATTCCTTCATTTCCCTTAATTATAATATTGTCTGAATTTATTTCCTGGTAAAGTATAGTACCTATATCTATAACATTACTGGTTAAGTCCTTATCTTCAACTCCTACTGGCTTACTTCCATCCATAAAACTTTCCTCTATCTCTCCAATCTCTATAAGCTCCTCTACTGGGTCATAGTCTTGTCCAGATAATTGATATATTCTATCTTCATATTTTATCATAGGCTTGTAATTTTTATCAGGCCTCATATCCTCTCTGAGAGAACAAGCTGTAGTGAAAATTAAAATTAATAAGAAAACTAAAATAAGTCTAGTTCCTTTTCTCATTTAAATCTCTCTCCCTTCTATATGCAAAATCCTGCTACTGATAGTATATAATATATCAAGTCTGATGACTAGTTTAAAATTAAAAGGACCTTTTAGCAGGTCCCTTTATATTAATTAACTAGTTTCCTTATAGAATCCCTATAAGGCATTTGATTTTCAAAATTATCCCAAACCATTACCTCTATATTAAACTTACCTTCATCTGGTATTAATACAGATGTTTCTAAAATCTTTTCTTCTTCTTTATTTAATAAATCACTAACTGAAGAAAAGTCTACTAAATTTCCTCTCTCATCTATTAAATTTACTATTAAAGATACTTCTTTTAAATCTTTTTCATTATTTGCTGCCTTTATTCTTATTAAGGCTTCATCACCTTTATAAAAATATTCCTTCTCTGTTAAATCCTCTATATCCACTTCTTTAATCTCTTTATCAGCTGATATAGCTTCAAATTCTAAGGCATTTGCATCTACAATATTATTTTTCTTATCTAGAGCCTTTACTAAAATATAATTCTTATCTCTTAATAAGGAGCCATCTATTGTAATCATGTCGTCCTTAGTTTTTATAGGATTTCCTATGTCTCCATTTAAAATTATCTCATAGTGATCAAAGTCTCTATTAGTATTAACGGAGATTTTAAAGTCTTCTCCCTTTATTAGTTTATCTTTGTCTAGCTTTAATTCTAAACTTGAATAGTTTTTATCTACTATTACAATATTTTCATAGGACATATTTCTAGCATAGTCTATACAAGCAAAGTGGCCATTATAAACAGGCTTATTTCCTTCTGGTAGTTTTAAACTTACTTTATATTTTCCATCTTCCTCTTTTAAGTTAAAGATAGTATTTCCCTCTTCAGTTTTATATTCTTTATCATCTATAATAAATACAAAACCTCCTACACCTGAACCCTCATCTTTAGCTATCATTTCTAATTCTGCATCCTTACTATCTACAAAAACTACCTTGTCCATGCTAAAGTCAGGTGCAATTGTATCAATTTTTACAGGAAAACTAACGGTTTGTTCCTTAGCTCCTGGAAAATCAATTTTCGATTCAAGGTTTAAATAATATTGTCCATCCTTGGCTGGAACTAAGACTCCCTTGTCCTTATCAAATATCTTACCATCCCACATCCAAGCTTCATCAACCTGTCCCTTAAAGGCTTTTTCTACAAAAACATCTTTTCTTAATTTATCCTGCCTAGTAATTTCTCTTATTAACTTACCATTCTCATCTGTAATATCTATGCTTAATTGATCTAGGTTTCTCAGTATAGTTACTTGTGGTAAAACATTTTTTATAGAGTACTCTCCATCTGGATTGATTGCAAAATGGCCTGGATTACCATCCTTTCCACTTCCTATATAGAATACTTCTGAACCAAATATTCCCTGATTCATAGATACTAAAGTTGTCTCATTTATAATAGATTCTCCTGTAAATATTGGTTCATCTATATTTTTAAAACTATCCCAGTTACCATAAAAACCTAAGTAAGGTATACTTATGTCTGAATTTTTCCCATCTATTGAATCTAAGTAAATAAAACCTTCAATAAATTTATTTTTAGGAACATCTTCTCCTATTTCCAGTTTTAATTCTATATTCTTAACTGACTTAGGAGCTAAATCTATTTCACTTATTCCTAGCAATTTACTTTTCCCGGCTAGCTTTGATCCTAGTTCTCCCTCTCCTTTTTCTCCATCCATAAGAACTTGTCCTGGTCTTAATTTGAACTTTAAATTTTCCCCTCCTAAGTTCTCAACTTTTAAATTTATAGTATTTGTTTTTGATATTTCTTTAAGGGAAGCTGAAGCTTTCCCTTTATAAGTTAATTTGACCTTATTATTTATTGCATTCTTACCACTTACCAGTCCTGCTCCTTGCTTTCTTGGGCTTATTTCTAAATTATTATTTTTTTGAACTTTAGCTGTATTCATTAAATTTATCTTATTAAAATCTGCCCAATCCTTATTCTCTAAGCTTATGTCTTCTTTTTGATAATGTTGCTTTAATAAGGCAGATAAGCCTGCAACATAAGGGGTCGCCATAGATGTTCCTGACATATTTTTATAAGAATCATTATTTACAGTGGACCATATACTACCTCCTAGGCCTGTTAAGTCTGGCTTTAAGTTTAAGTTAGGTGCTGGTCCCCAAGATGAAAATATAGACATTCCATCCTCTCCCTCTGATTCTAATTTTTCATTAGGAAAAGATATAGTTAGATCCTTATCTATAGCTTCTTTAAGTTTTATTCCATCTGAGTTTCTTATAAATATTGATGGAATTAAAACCTCCTTATCATAATAAGTAGAATCTAAGATTTCTTCATCACCATCCTGGTTATATATAATAACTCCAAGTGCTCCCTTATTCTGAGCATTTATTTTTTTAACACTGAAATCTCCACCGCCTCTTTTTATAAGGGCTATGTTTCCCTTTAAATTTGAAGGAAAATCCTTATCCTCAAGTCCTAAACCACAGTCTACCAACTTATAATTATTTTTTAAACTTTTTATATCAAAGTCTGTCATACCATAAGGTATTTTTATTTTTTCTCCATTTATATTTGCATTCATAACAAAATAGGTTCTAAACTTATTATCCATAGATGCTACTTGTAGGGCATCTTCTGTAATTCCTGGCGCTCCTATAGTTGATGTATCTCCTATTTCTGGATATTTATTAGGATAGGTTGAGTAATAAGCATTACCACCTGCAACTATAACTAGTACTCCTCTTTCAACAGCCTCTCTAATAGCCTTTTGTTGTCCATCTTCTGGATTTTGGAAGCCTGCTGAACCAGATATACTCATATTGATAACATCTGCTCCTAAAGCAACTGAGTCCTCTATAGCAGATATTACATCTGCCTCTCTAGCATTATTCATTTGAGGATCATTAGAGAATATTTTCATAGCTAAAAGTTGTGCCTCAGGTGCTACACCTCTTATTCCATTACCAGCTAAAATTTCTTCCTCACTCTGGCAGTTTGCTCCTACTATACCCGCCACATGCATACCATGCATATACCCTACATTTCCAATAGCCTTGTCTACTATAGCATGCTTGTCTTCATCTATATAATTACAGCCATAAGGAATTTTCTCTGTAAAATACTTACCAACAAAGCCATTGTTTTTAACCAAAGTATCTACCTCAGCCCTATCTAATTTAAGTTCTTTCTTACCCTTTTCAGATAGAACCATATCTTTATGCCTATAATCTATACCTGAATCTATTATAGATACAAGCATACCCTCCCCTTCATAACCTAAATCTTCGTAAACTTCTTTTACCTCACCTAAATCTATAGCGTGACTCATATCCCTTTCATATTCCTTTGATATAGAAACATGCTTTACACCTTTTATATTTTCTATAGCTTCCTGATCTCTTCTTCTTGCAATTACACTAAATCCATTCAATAAAATACTATATTCATTTTCAAATCTAGCTTTTGGATATATATTTAATATCTCTTTTTTATAGCTTTGCTGAGAGTCAATAAGTTTTTTCGTTAATTTTTCATCCTTAGCTCCCTCTTCTATATTGTCTACATAGTCTTTTAAAGCTTTCTCTTCTATTTCTACTATATATAGAACCTCTTCATCTAAATCTATTAAATTATCTGTCTCAACTAACTCCTGATCTTCTATAACCATTTCCCTTAATCTAGTAAAAGGATCTGAATTTTGCTGGGCAAAAGATCCAATTCCCATAGTAAATACTAAAATAAGGGCTAATATACTTGAAAATATTTTATATTTTTTATTCACAATTTCACCTCTTTTATAAAGTAAAGTCTTTATGCTTTAAGCCAAAGTAATATGGTATAGTCTTTGAAAAGTCATTTATCATATTACCTTCTTTTATCATCAATAGCTGAAGTTTTACTAACTTCTCTAATCCATCTATATCTTTTATCTTATTATTACTTAACCATAAATGACTTAAGTTTGTTAATTCTCTCAATGGAGTTAAGTCTTCTATTTCATTATTTTTTAAATCTATTTTCTTTATTGTTTTTAAGTCCTTTAATGCTGAAATATCCTTAATATGGTTATTATCAAATTCTATACTTTCTAGATTTTTTAAGTTTTCCAAGCCTGATAAGTCTTTAAGTTGGTTTCTACTAGCTTTTATTTCTACTAAATTTTCCATTTCTGATAAATCTGGTAGTTTTTTTACCATATTTTGTTTAAACTCTAACTTTTCTAAATTAGATAAGGGTTGGATTCCATCTAAGTCTGTTATAAAGTTTCTATTTATTCTCAACCACTTTAAGTTTTCTAAACTATATAAGGGTGAAGGATCTACAAGACCATTTCCATCTATCCAAAGGATCTCTAAATTCTTTAGCTTCCCTATGGTTTCTAAATTACTTATTCTATTTTCATCTAGGTGTAAGCTAGTCAAAGATGGTAGGTCTACTAAACCTTCTATATCAGTTAAATCGTTCATATTTAAATCTATATAATGCAGATTATCTAGACCTTTAAAAACTCCTTTTTCTATTTTTCTTAGTCCACAATTTTCAAGACCTAATTGTTCTAAACTTTTTAAATTTCTGAAGGTCCCTTTTTCTATAGAATTTAATGGATTACCTGCTAGATAAAGCCACTTAAGATTTTTTAAGTTCTTTACTGGACTTATATCTGAGACTTCCATATAATCTAAGTCTAAAACTTCTAGAGACTCAAAGTGCTCTATACCGCTTATATCTTTAATTCCAAACACATTAAAAGATATAGGAGCAAATGTTTTAATATTTTTAACATCTTC
>JASKZW010000134.1 GCA_030147425.1 Tissierellales bacterium | reverse complement strand
CAGGCTGAGAGGAGTGTAAACTCGACCCTAAAACCTGATCTAGGTAAGGCTAGCGTAGGTAAAAATTTAGTCCATGCCTGACAGGCGTGGACTTTTTTAATTATAAGGAGGATTATTTATGGAAAATCAAAAAACAAAAAAAATGGTAGAAGCAGGGGTTATGATAGCCTTGTCTTTTTTACTAAGTCAAATTAAGTTATTTAAAGCACCACAAGGTGGATCAGTAACTGCAGGAAGTATGATACCTATTATATTATTCTCCCTAAGATGGGGTTGGAAACCTGGGATTTTAGCGGGAGCAACTTTTGGAATTTTAAAAATGCTTTTAGGTGGTTATATAGTTAGTCCAGTTCAAGCTATATTAGAGTATCCACTAGCTTTTGGATTACTAGGCCTATCAGGTATATTTTCAGATGCATTAAAAAATGCTCAGGAAGGATATTTTGGAAAAATATTAGGAGCTACATTTTTGGCTATTATAGGTAGATTTATATGTCATGTTGTAGCAGGTGTTGTATTCTTTGGGGAAAACTTCCCTACTCTATCAAGTTCTTTAAGAAATTCACTAGTTTATAATTCAAGTTATTTAATTCCTGAATTTATTATATCTGGAATAATTTTATTCTTAATCTGGAAACCAATAAATAAGGCTGATATCTAGGATGCAGGCACTCTTAGTAGCTAGTGGCGATTTAGACTTAGAAGTTCTTAAAGAATATAGTTCAGTATCAAACTTTATAGTAGCCATTGATGGTGGGATAAATCATTGTTTTGAAGCTAATATAAGGCCAGACTTGGTAATAGGAGATTTAGATTCAATTAGTCCTAGTAATAAGGGAAAACTTGAAAAGGAAAATATAGAAGTTTTAATTTATCCAGAAGAGAAAGATGCAACAGATTTAGAGATTGCAGTAGACTATAGTATAGATCAAAACTTTACAAAAACAATTATTTTAGGCAGCACAGGAAGTAGACTAGATCATAGCTTAGCTGCAATAGGACTATTAGATAAATTTTATAAAAAAGATATGGAAGCTTATATAGTTAATAAAAAAAATATATGCTTTCTTTTATCTGGGGAAAGAAATGTTTCTAATATAAAAAAGTATGTATCACTAATACCTATGGAAAGAAAAGGAATGTTGGTAACTTTAGAAGGCTTTAAATATCCCTTAAAGGATGACTTTATAGAGTTTTCATCAACAAGATGTATTAGTAATGAGATTTTAGGAGATTCGGCAAGTATAAAAATAAAAAATGGATTAGCTCTGGTAATATTATCAGAGGATTAATTAAAGGCTTCCTTATTAATTGGGGAAGCCTTTAATACTATATGGATCTTTCAACATATCCTGATTTTAAACATTTTGCACAAACGTTAATTCTCTTAGGACTACCATCTACAATAGCTCTAACTCTTCTGATATTTGGCGCCCAGCTTCTTCTAGTTGTTTTCATAGAGAAACAAACTTTATTTCCAAAGCCCTTTCCTTTATCGCAAATTTCACAACGCTTAGCCATTATAGCACCTCCCTTTTTATTTTCTACTCTAAGATTCCTATTCTTAATCTTGGCTACAGTCCATTCTACCATGATTTGCCTATTAAAATCAACTATAATTATTGGTTGAACTATTCATATTAATAAGATAATATATAAATTGACAAGTATTATTGTAAAGGAGGATACAATATGTCAGCAAAAATAGATAATGACTATGGCCTTGTTACTATAGATGACAATGTAATTGCAACTATAGCTGGCTTATCAGCTATGGAAAGTTATGGCATAGTAGGAATGGCGAGTAAAAGTGCTACAGAAGATTTTTTTGAGCTTGTAAGATGGGACAATCTTTCAAAGGGAGTAAGAGTAAATTCAGAAAATAATAAAATATCTATAGATTTACATGTAATTTTAGAGTATGGTATTAGAATATCAGTAGTAGCTGAGAATATAATAGAGAAGGTTAAATTTAATGTTGAAAATCTAACAGGGTTAACAGTTTCAAGTGTAAATGTATATGTACAAGGAATTCGAGTAGAAAAGTAGTTTAAGGAGGTACAGTAATTTGGAAATTAAACAAATGGATGCTTCTATGCTTAAAAGAGCTTATATAGGAGCAGCCCAATATTTAGAAGATCATAAAGAAGAAGTAGATAAATTAAATGTATTTCCTGTACCTGATGGAGATACTGGTACTAATATGTCTTTAACCATGAAGTCGTCTTCAAAACATGTTATGAATTCTAAGGCTAATACAGTAGCTGAAATAGCTAAGGCAGCAAGTGATGGAGCCTTAATGGGAGCTAGGGGAAATTCAGGAGTAATTTTATCACAACTCCTAAGAGGTTTTTCCGCAGGTTTAGAAGGCTTAGAAGTTGCTACTACAGCAGATTTAGCCAGGGCCTTAAGGTTAGCATCAGAAACAGCATATAAGGCTGTTATGAAGCCGACAGAAGGGACTATACTAACAGTAGCAAGAAGATGTGGTGAATATGGTGAAAAAATATTCAGAAAAGAAACAGATATTATAGATTTTAGTGAAAAAGTTATAGTTGAAGGTAATAATGCACTAAATGAAACACCAGAAATGCTACCTGTATTAAAGCAGGCAGGTGTAGTAGACGCTGGTGGTAAAGGCTTAATGTGTGTACTAATAGGAGCTTTCAATGCTATATCTGGAGAAGAAGATTTAGTTATAGAGAGTTTTGATAGTGATATAGAGATGGTAGATGATCACAGCTTTATTCATGAGTCTTTAAGTCCAGAAGATATTAAGTATGGCTATTGCACAGAGTTTATAATAAATACAGACTATAATTATGAAGATTTTAGAAAAGATATAGAAGAGTTTGGAGATTCTATGATGGTAGTTGGTAATGATGGTTTAATAAAGACTCATATTCATACAAATAATCCAGGAGCAGTTTTAGAAAAGGCTATAGTTCATGGAGAACTTATAGATATTAAAATTGATAATATGAGACACCAACATAGAAGCTTAGAAAATCATACTAGCCATGAAGAATTAAAGGATTATGGATTTATAACTGTATCAGTTGGTGATGGTATAGAAAAATTATTTAAGGAATTAAATGTAGATGTTGTAATTCCTGGTGGACAAACTATGAATCCAAGTACAGAAGATATCCTTAAAGCTGTAGACAAGATTAGGGCAGAAAAAATAATAATCCTACCTAATAATGGAAATATAGTACTAGCAGCAGATCAAGCAAAGGAATTAAGTGATAAGGATGTTTATGTATATCCGACTAAAACTATTCCTGAAGGAATTACAGCTTTATTAAATTTTGATTACGATTTACCTATAGAAGAAAACTTTGAATTAATAGAAGAGGCAGTTTCTAGTGTGATAACTGCACAAGTAACCTATGCGGTTAGGGATACAGAAATAGATGGGAAAGAAATAAAAGAAAATGATATAATAGGAATAAGCAAAGGAGATATACTTTCAATAGGAAAGGATGTTAAAGAAGTTGCATCGGATTTAATAGACAATATAAAATCTGATGATTCATCTCTAATTACAATTTACTATGGAAATGGAATAGAAGAGGATGAAGCCGAAGAACTTATGGAAGAATTAGAGGAAAAATTTGAAGACTTTGATATAGAATTAGTTTATGGAGGTCAACCTCTATACTATTATTTATTTTCAATAGAATAAAATTACCCTGCCAATGTATTTTGGTGGGGCTTTTTTATTAAGAGGTGGTAAAAAATGTCAATCCAATATGTTAAAGGTGTAGGGCCAAAAAGAAAGGAACTTTTAAATAAATTAGGTATTTACACTATTGAAGACCTATTAACTTACTATCCTAGAGACTATGAAGACAGGTCTAGTTTTAAGACACTTGATCAAGCAGTGAATGGTGAAAAAGCTAGTTTTAGGCTTAGGGTAATAGGCTATCCGACTAAAATAAAAACTAGGGGAAATTTAAATATTTTAAAGGTTCCAGTAGAAGATGAAACAAATAGAGGTTTTTTAACCTGGTTTAATCAAAACTATATGGCCAACAGGATAAAAATAGGACAGGTTCTCTATGCTAATGGTCGGGTAAATAGAAGGGGAGGAAATATCGAAATTACTTCTCCTGATATTAGCTCTAGTATAGGGACAGATGTAGGAGGTATAAAGGCAAGCTATAGTTTAACTGCAGGTTTGACAAATAACCAATTATCAAAAATAATTGAAAATGCCTTTATGTCAGAATCTTACACTATAAAAGAGAGCCTTCCAAACTATATTTTAAATACCTTTAATCTTATAGATAGAAAAAAAGCCTTAAAGCAAATCCATTTTCCAAGTAGCAAAAAGGAATTAGTGGAGGCTAGGTTAAGATTAGTTTTTGAGGAACTTTTAATTTTACAATTAACCTTATTTTTGATTAAATCAATGAAAACAGCTGATGAAGGTATTATTCATAGGGAAGTAGAAGAAAGTAAGGAATTTATAGAAAACTTGCCCTTTAAACTAACGAATGCCCAACTAAGGGTATTTAATGAAATAGAAAAAGATATGGAATCTAAAAAGCAAATGAATAGATTAGTTCAGGGAGATGTAGGATCTGGTAAAACTATGGTTGCTATATTAGCTATGCTTAAAGCTTGTAAATCTGGGTATCAGGCAGCTATGATGGCACCTACTGAAATTTTAGCAAAACAGCACTATAATTCGGTAAAATCTGCCTTAGAAGAATATGAGATAAAGGTAGATATTCTGATAGGCTCTATGACTGAGAAAGAAAAGAAAGTGTCTTTAGAGGCTATAGAAAATGGAGAAACAGATATATTAATAGGAACCCATGCCCTTATACAGGATGGTGTAAACTTTAAAAATCTATCCTTAGCTATAACAGATGAGCAACATAGGTTTGGGGTTGAGCAAAGAGGAAACTTAAGCTCTAAGGGGAAGAATCCAGACATTTTAGTTATGACAGCAACTCCTATTCCAAGGACCTTAGCTTTAATTCTTTATGGAGATTTAGATATATCCATAATAGATGAGTTACCAGCTGGAAGGCAATCTATTGATACATATTCTATAGGTCCAAGCCTGGTAGAGAGGATGAATGGTTTTATAAAAAAACAAATAGATGAAGGTAGGCAGGCTTATATTGTAGCACCCTTAATAGAAGACAATGAGAAATTAATGGTGAATTCAGTTAAGTCAGTTTACCAAGCTTATAGGGATGCTTTCCCTAGTTATAAGGTAGATTTACTATATGGAGAGATGAAGGCATATGAAAAAGAAGAAGTGATGGAAAAATTTAAAAGTGGACTTACAGATATTTTAGTATCAACTACAGTTATAGAGGTTGGAGTTGATGTTCCTAATGCTAATATAATTTGTATATATAATGCAGAGAGATTTGGCCTAGCCCAGCTCCATCAATTAAGGGGGAGGGTAGGAAGGGGAAGTCACAAATCCTACTGTATCTTAATAAATGAAGGCACTACCCAGATTTCAAAAGAAAGAATGAGAGTTTTAGAGAAATCAGATGATGGTTTCCTTATTTCAGAAAAAGACTTGGAGCTAAGAGGACCAGGGGAGTTTTTTGGTACTAGGCAACATGGTTTGCCTGAACTTAAAATAGCCAATCTTTTTCGAGATATGGGATTATTAAAAGAAATTCAAAAACTGTCTA
>JASKZW010000071.1 GCA_030147425.1 Tissierellales bacterium | reverse complement strand
GCTTCTGAAAGGATAGTAAATACTATAATAAAAGAATTATATTAAAGTGTTTCCTTTGATTTTACTGCTTTTAATAGTTGTAAAATCAAGGGATTTTTTATATACTTATATATTAAGGATATTAATAAAAGCTAATAACATTATTAATATTTTCTATAATTTGTAAATTAACTTTATAAAAGGAAGGTCTATCAGACTGTGGGGTGGAGCATTGAAAAGGAATAAAAAGACTATGTATTCTAACCTAGGTCTTATTAGTCAGTTAGGATTAAATATCATAATTCCTATATTAGGAGGCCTTTATCTAGGTATTAAACTAGATGAAAAATTTAACAAATCCATGTTATTTAGTATAATATTCTTAATACTAGGTTCAATAACAGGTTTTCTAAACTTAATGAAACTGGCTAAAAGGGCTGAGAGAAAATCTAAAAATAAAGATAGTAGGAATGAGGAAGAGTAGGTGGAATATGTTTGGTAGGGATGATATTTTAGAAAAAATAAGCAAGGCAACAATAGCTCTGACTTTTATCCTTATGGGTCTGATATTTTTTCTAAGTGGAGACTTTAAAAGGGACGGGCTTAGTTTATTCTTTGGAAGCCTGGTAGGAATTTTAAGTTTTAAACTTATCCAAAATGTTGGAGAAAGAGCAGTTACTATGACTCCAGAAGGAGCTTATAAATATACAGTTAAGCATTATTTTTTAAGATATATTATATATTTTATAGTTTTATTTATATCAGCTAAGGCAGATTACTTAAACTTTCTATATACAGTAATAGGCCTAATGTTAGTTAAATTTGTTATTATTATTTATACTTTAATAGATTTTAAAAGGAATAAATAATCAATATATTAAAGAAGGAAATATCCTTCTAGAGAGGAGGGAGATAATGGGCTTTGAAATGACCTTAAGGTTATTTGGCAAGGAGTATTTTGTGCCAGATACAGTTACCAATGTATGGTTGCTAACAATAGTAATATTAGTTATAGCATGGATTGTAAATCGCAAGTTAAAAAACTCTAAAGAAGGAGAAATCCCTTCAGGTTTTATGAATGTAGTTGAAATTTCAGTAGAATCTGTTCAAAATCTTATAAAGCAAACAATGGGAGATCATCTAGAGTTTGGACCTTTGATCTATACTATAGTAATATTCTTATTATTTGCAAACCTATCAGGTTTAATAGGCTTAACACCGCCTACATCTGATTATAGTGTAACTTTAACACTAGCCTTAATAACTTTTGTACTAACCCAATATTACGGACTTAAGAATAGTGGATTCTTTGGGTACTTAAAAGGTTTTACAGAACCAATGGCTTTTTTAACTCCGTTAAATGTTATTGGAGAACTAGCTAACCCAATATCCTTATCTTTCCGTTTATTTGGTAATATTGTAAGTGGTGTTATAATTATGGGTTTATTTTATGAAGCAGCAGGTATTTTAACCCCATTAATAGCTCCACCGTTTCATGCATACTTCGACTTATTTTCAGGTGTGCTACAAACATTTATATTCGCTATGTTAACAATGATATTTATAGGTGGAAACCTAGACGATTAGTTTTTTAAAATTTGGGAGGAGGAAATATTATGGTAGAAGGAATAACAAGTGAAGCTTTTATATTAGGATGTTCAGCAATAGGTGCAGGATTAGCAATGATAGCAGGTGTTGGTCCAGGAATAGGACAGGGACACGCAGCAGCTAGGGCAGCAGAGGCAGTAGGTAGACAGCCAGAAGCACAAGCAGACATAACAAGAACAATGCTTTTAGGACAGGCTGTAGCTGAGACAACTGGAATTTATGGATTAGTAATAGCTTTAATATTATTATTCGTAAGACCATTACTAACAGCATATATTAACTTAAAATAATACAGAGGGTCCTTTAGGGACCCTAGCAATTCCTAGCAAAGGAGGACGTAGGCATGATAGATATTAAAGTCTTACCAGTAGGATCAAGTATGTTACTAACACTAGGAGCTCTACTGGTACTTTACTTTGGACTTAAAAAATTACTCTATAAACCAGTTTCAGAAGCCCTATCAAATAGGCAGGAAAAAATAAAATCTGACATAGAAAGTGCTAAGGCTCAAAGAGAAGAAGCAGAGGCCTTAAAAAGTAACTATGAAGCTCAAATTGCTGATGCTAAAAGGGAAGCTCAGTCTATCATTGAAAATGGTAGAAAAAGAGGAGAAGAAGTTAGGGCTGATATAATAGGCAAGGCAGAAGAAGATGCAAGAAGCATAGTTATGAAAGCTAGAAGAGAGGCTGAAGCTGAGAAAGAAAGAGCACTTATGGATATTAAATCTGAGGCAGGAGATATGGCAGTACTAATAGCTTCTAAAATCTTAGAAGAAAATGTTGAAGGAAATCAACAACACATAATTGATAACTTTATAAATGAAGTAGGTAATCAAAAATGGCAGAATTAGTAGCTAATAGATATGGAGAGGCCTTATTTGAAGCTGGTTTAGATTTAAATAAATTGGAAGAATTTAAAAAAGATTATAGCTTTTTTATAGATACTTTAGAAAGGGAAAAGGATTTAGAAACAATCCTATCCCATCCAAAGATATCTACAAGAGAGAAAAAGAGCATGTTAAAGGAAATATTTCATAAGAATCTTTCTCAGGAATTTTTAAACTTTTTATATGTATTAATAGATAAGGGACGTGAATCTCATATTTTAAATATATGGGAGGAATTTATCCAACTTTACTATAAACATGAAAACATAGAAGAAGTTACAGCTATAACAGCAGTAGAAATGGATGAAGAGTCTATAGAAAAACTAAGGGATAAACTTTCTTCTACTATGGACAAAAAGATTATCATAAAAAATGAAATTGATGAGTCCATAATTGGAGGAGTTATCCTAAAGACTGAGTCTAAAATAATAGATGGAAGTCTAAAAGGTCGATTAAGTGAAATGGATAAGATGATAAAGAACGTATCATTATAGAAAACTGGGGTGAGAAAATGTCTTTAAGACCAGAAGAAATTAGTTCAATTATAAAAGAGCAAATAAAAAATTATGAAAATAAATTAGAAATGGTAGATACAGGTACAGTTATTCAGGTAGGAGACGGAATTGCTAGAATCCATGGCCTGGAAGACTGTATGGCTGGAGAATTAATTGAGTTCCCAGGTGAGGTTTTCGGAATGGCTCTAAACTTAGAGGAAGACAACGTAGGTTGTGTACTTTTAGGGTCAGACAAGGAAATCAAGGAAGGGGACACAGTAAAAAGAACAGGAAGGATAGTAGAGGTTCCTGTTGGAGATGAAATGATAGGAAGGGTTGTAAATGCCCTAGGTCAAGAAATAGATGGAAAAGGACCTATAAATGCAAAGGAATTTAGTCCTGTAGAAAAAATAGCTCCAGGAGTTATAACAAGAAAGTCAGTTCATGAACCATTACAAACAGGAATAAAGTCAATTGACTCAATGTTCCCTATAGGACGTGGACAAAGGGAGCTTATAATAGGAGATAGGCAAACAGGTAAGACAGCTATAGCAATAGATACAATTATAAATCAAAAGGGTCAAGATGTTATATGTATATATGTAGCTATAGGACAAAAAAGATCAACAGTAGCTCAAATAGTAGAAGAGTTAGAAAAAAGAGGAGCTATGGAATATACAACTGTAGTATCATCAACAGCAAGTGAGCTTGCACCACTGCAATATTTAGCTCCTTATGCAGGTGTTACTATAGGTGAAAAGTTCATGAGTGAAGGAAAGGACGTTTTAATAGTATATGATGACCTTTCTAAACACGCAGTAGCTTATAGAGCTATGTCATTATTATTAAAGAGGCCACCAGGAAGGGAAGCTTTCCCAGGAGACGTATTCTACTTGCACTCTAGATTATTAGAGAGATCTGCAAAGTTAGACGAAAAATATGGTGGAGGAAGTATAACTGCCCTGCCTATAATAGAAACTTTGGCAGGAGACATATCAGCATATATACCAACCAACGTAATATCAATTACGGATGGACAGATATTCTTAGAAACAGACCTATTCTTCGAAGGACAAAGACCAGCTATTAATACTGGGCTTTCAGTTTCAAGGGTAGGGGGAGCAGCACAAACAAAGGCTATGAAAAAGGTATCAGGAAATCTTAAGTTAGAATTAGCCCAATATAGGGACTTAGCAGCATTTGCTCAGTTTGGTTCAGACTTAGACAAGGATACTCAAGAAAGATTAAGCCAAGGTGAAAGAATTTTAGAAATCCTAAAGCAACCACAATACAGTCCAATGGCTATGGAAGATCAGGTAGTAATCTTATATGCAGTAATGAATAAACACCTAGCTGATATTCCAGTAGAAGAAATAAGCCAGTTTGAAAAAGAATTCTTAAATTTCTTAAAGAATAATTATCCAGAAATAGGAGAATCAATAAGAGAAACTGAAGACTTAACAGAGGAGACTGAAACTAAAATAGTGGAGGCTTTAAATGAGTTTAAGAAAAGTTTCTAAAATTCCCATAGAATTGGGAGGTGATAAGCTTGGCATCAATGCATGATATAAAAAGAAGAATCAGAGGAATAAACAGTACAATGCAAATAACTAAGGCTATGGAACTTGTTTCCTCATCAAAGCTAAGAAAGGCAAGGGAAACACTAGAAAGATCCAGGCCTTATTACAATACTGTTTATGATAATATAAATGAAACATTAGCTTATGTGAATAATCTAAATCATCCTTATTTACAAAAGAGAGAGGTGGAGAATTCCCTTTATATAATAATAACTGCTGACAGAGGTTTAGCAGGAGGTTTTAACTCTAATGTTTTAAGACATGCAGAGGAACAAATCAAGGATAAAAAGGATAATGTTTACCTTATTCCAGTAGGAATTAAGGCAAGGGACTACTTCTCTACTAGGGGATATAACATTTTAGGTGAGTTTGTAAATATGACAGAAGAACCTAACTTTGCCCATGGTAAAAAGATAGGGGAGCTTGCCCTTCAGGCATTTCAAGAAGGAAAAGTAGATGAGGTTAAGTTAGTATTCACAAACTTTGTTTCAACAATAGAGCAGGAAGTAAAAACTATAAAGCTTTTACCAAATGAAAGCTTTAAGGAAAAAGATGAAAAAGAATTAGTAGTTGTAAACTTTGAACCATCTCCAGATGAAGTTTTAGACTATTTAATACCTAAATATATAGAATCTGTTATATATGGTGCCCTAATAGAATCATCATCAAGCCAGCAGGCAGCAAGAAGGGTTGCCATGGAAAATGCAACAGAAAATGCTGAGGAAATGATAGAAGAGTTAGACCTAGTATACAATAGGGCACGTCAAGCAGCTATAACAGCAGAAATATCAGAGATAGTAACAGGTGCAGAGGCACTAAAGTAACTTAGAAAGGAGTGGGGACATGGAAAAGAACATAGGTAAAATTGTTCAAGTAATCGGCCCCGTAGTAGATATTAGATTTGCCGAAGGTAAGTTACCAGAGCTACTGGACGCAATTAGAATAGATAATAACGGAGAAGAACTTATAGTAGAAGTAGCACAACATACAGGAGACGATACAGTAAGATGTATCTCTATGGGACCAACAGACGGATTAAAAAGAGGAATGGAAGCAGAAGACACAGGACAGCCTATAGCTGTTCCAGTAGGAAGGGAAACATTAGGAAGACTATTTAATGTTTTAGGTGAAACTATAGATGGTAAGGGAGCTCCAGAAACAGAACTAAAGGCTCCTATTCACAAACCTGCTCCAAGCTTCGAAGAGCAGGAAACTTCCAAGGAAATATTTGAAACAGGAATAAAGGTAGTAGACCTTATAGCTCCTTATTCTAAAGGTGGTAAGATAGGACTATTCGGAGGAGCTGGGGTAGGTAAAACAGTTTTAATCCAGGAGTTAATAAATAACATTGCTACAGAGCATGGTGGATTATCTGTATTTACTGGTGTAGGAGAAAGAACTAGGGAAGGTAATGACCTTTACTATGAAATGATTGAGTCAGGAGTAATAGATAAAACAGCCCTAGTATTCGGTCAGATGAATGAGCCACCTGGGGCAAGAATGAGAGTTGCTTTAACTGGATTAACATTGGCAGAATACTTTAGGGACAATGAAGGACAGGACGTTCTATTATTCATAGACAATATATTCAGATTTACTCAGGCTGGATCAGAGGTATCAGCCCTACTAGGAAGAATGCCTTCAGCAGTAGGATACCAGCCAACACTGGCTACAGAAATGGGTGCCTTACAGGAGAGAATTACATCAACTAAGAAAGGTTCTATAACATCTGTACAGGCAGTTTATGTACCAGCAGACGACTTAACTGACCCGGCACCAGCTACAACATTCGCTCACTTAGATGCTACTACTGTTTTATCAAGACAGATAGCAGAGCTAGGAATATATCCAGCAGTAGACCCATTAGACTCTACTTCAAGGATTTTAGACCCAGAAGTAGTAGGGGAAGAGCACTATAGGGTAGCTACTGAGGTTCAAGAGGTTTTACAAAGATATAATAACCTACAAGACATTATAGCTATCTTAGGTATAGATGAGTTATCAGATGAGGATAAAAAGATAGTAGCTCGTGCAAGAAAGATACAAAGATTTTTATCCCAACCATTTACAGTAGCAGAAGTATTTACAGGAATGGAAGGAAAATATGTTCCTATAGAAGAAACTGTTAGAGGATTTAAGGAGATATTAGAAGGAAAACATGATGATGTTCCTGAGCAAGCTTTCTTTATGGTTGGAACTATTGATGATGCCTTAGAAAAAGCTAGAAGCATGGAGGGATAAGATGAGTTTTCAACTTGATATAGTAACTCCGGAAAAATCCTTCTTTTCTGGCAGGGTAGATAGGATAATAGTTAAAGGAGTAGAAGGGGACTTAGCTGTATTAAAAAATATGGCACCAATAATAACTCCCTTAGCTATAGGAAGAGTGTGGATTGAAAAGGACGGTAAGGAAAGGGTAGCTGCTGTAGTAGAAGGTTACTTAACTGTAAAAGATAACCAGGCTACCATAGTAACTGATTCAGCTGAATGGCCAGAGGAAATAGATGTTGAAAGAGCAAAACTGGCTAAGGAAAGGGCTGAAAGAAGACTAAAAGAAAAAGACGAATCTATTGATACTGCAAGGGCAGAAGCAGCCTTGAGAAGAGCAATTAATAGATTAGAAACTTCAAAACTTAAAAAATAAATAAAATAGGCTGTCCAAAAGGACAGCCTATTTTATTAAGCTGTGTTTTAGTTAAAATAAAGGGGTATATATAAAAGTGTTGTTTAAAACAAAAAATTCTTACTATATTTTTAGTTTAATGATATAATACTATAGTGAATGTAAAATTATAAAATTGATAATAACAATATAATTTGTTTTATATAAAAAAGAAAGAGCAAGGATGGATCAGGAGGGGAGTTATTTGTCAAAAATTGTAGTGGAACAAAGTCCTCCATTAAAAGGCAGGGTTAGGGTAAGTGGGGCTAAAAATTCAGCCTTACCTATAATAGCTGCTTCTTTATTAGGGACAGAGGACATTATCTTAGAAGACGTACCAAACTTAAAAGATGTAAAAATTATATGCCAGGTTTTAGAATCCTTAGGCGCAGAAGTAGAAAAAATAGGAAAAGACAAGCTGAGAATAAACTCTAAAAATGTAAATAATTATGAAACACCTTATGAATTAATGAGCAAAATGAGGGCATCTTTCCTAGTAATGGGACCTTTATTGGCCCGCGTAGGAAAGACCAAAACATCCCTACCAGGTGGATGTGCTATAGGAACTAGGCCTATAGATCTTCATTTAAAGGGCTTTAAGGCTTTAGGAGCAGAAATTGATACTGAACATGGAAATATTGGAGCATATGCAGATAAACTTGTAGGTTCAAAGATATACTTAGACTTTCCAAGTGTTGGAGCTACTGAAAACATTATGATGGCTGCAGTTATGGCTGAAGGAGAAACTATAATTGATAATGCAGCTATGGAGCCTGAAATAGTAGACCTTTCTAACTTCTTAAATAAGCTAGGGGCAGATGTAAAAGGTGCAGGTACTAACACTATAAGGATTAATGGAGTAGAAAAATTAGGTGGAGCAAGCCACTCAATAATACCTGATAGGATAGAGGCTGGAACATTCATGGTAGCAGCTGCTATATCCCAGGGAGATGTAATTATAGATAATGTTATAACTAGCCATATAAAGCCAGTAATAGCCAAATTAAGGGAAATGGGTTGTGAGGTAACAGCTAATGGAGAGACAGTTAGGGTTAAGGCTGATAAGAGATTAAAAGCTACAGATATAAAGACCCTACCTTATCCAGGATTTCCCACAGATATGCAGGCCCAATTTATGGCTTTAATGAGTGTAATTGAAGGTAATAGCGTAGCTATTGAAACCGTTTTTGAAAATAGGTTTATGCATGTAGATGAATTAAAAAGAATGGGTGCAGATATAAAGATTGATGGTAGATCTGCAATTATAGAAGGAGTAGATGATTTAACTGGTGCACCAGTTAAGGCTACAGATTTAAGGGCTGGGGCAGCCTTAGTTTTAGCAGGACTAGTAGCAGAAGGCAAGACTGAAATAGGAGATATTTATCATATTGATAGAGGTTATGATCGAATAGAAGATAAATTATCAAGCTTAGGTGCAAAAATATATAGAGTAGAAGATTAGTTAAGGTTCTCCTTGGGAGAACCTTAAAATTTTATATACTATTAATGGTTAGATATGATATTATATTATAGTAGACAAGGAAGGAGGTTGAATTATGGCTTTATTCAGGAAGGATATAGGAATAGATTTAGGTACAGCTAGTATCCTAGTATATTCTAAAAAAGATGGTATTGTTCTAAATGAACCATCTGTAATAGCGATTCAAGAGCAAACTGGAGAATTTTTAGCAGTAGGAGAAGAGGCTAAAAAAATGATTGGTAGAACTCCAGGATCAATTACAGCAATAAGGCCCTTAAAAAATGGAGTTATTTCTGATTACAATATAACAGAAAAAATGTTAAAGCATTTCATACATAAAACTGTAGGGCGATCCCTTGTTAAGCCTAGGGTTATTGTATGTGTGCCAAGTGGAATAACTGGAGTAGAAAAAAGGGCAGTTTTAGATGCATGTATTTCAGCTGGAGCAAGTAAAACTTTTGTAATAGAGGAACCGATAGCGGCAGCAATAGGCTCAGGAGTTGATATAACCGAACCTAATGGTAATATGATAATAGATATAGGTGGGGGGACTTCTGATATAGCAGTTATATCCTTAGGAGGAATAGTTATAAATAAATCCTTAAAGGTTGCAGGAGATGACTGTAATGATGCTATAACAAGATATGTAAGAAAAAAATATAATATGATGATTGGTGAAAGAACTGCAGAAAATTTAAAAATGACAATTGGTGGTGTTTATCCAAGGGAAGAGCCAGTAAGCATGGAGGTTCGTGGTAGAAACCTTTTAACAGGGCTTCCGGAAACAATAGAAGTTTCATCTACAGAAATGGAAGAAGCCTTGGAAGAACCAGTAAGTCAAATAGTAGATGCAGTTCACTATGTATTAGAAAGAACTCCACCTGAGTTAGCAGCAGATATAAGTAATACAGGTATACTTATGACTGGTGGAGGGGCTATGTTATATGGCCTAGACCAGCTTATAGAAGAGAGAACAGGTATAGAGACAAGGTTAGCTGAGGAACCTTTAGAAGCAGTAGCTATAGGTACAGGAAGGTCCTTAGAATGGGTAGATATGCTTGGATCTAATAAAAT
>JASKZW010000047.1 GCA_030147425.1 Tissierellales bacterium | reverse complement strand
AAAATTCTCACTATTTAAGTCCCTAAGTCTTATATTTAAGTTTATAGGTGGTAGGTTTAAATACTCTAAACCTTGATTAATTTTTAGTTTGGAATAAACCCTAAGTTCTTCCTTATAATTCGATAAGTCAAAGCCAGAAATTTCATCCTTTATTAAATTTCTTAACTTATCTAAGAAGTCATTAAACTTTTTATCTCCTATACCCTTAATATTTTTTATATTTAGAATATCCTTATTTCCTATATCATTTATAGTTTCAATTTTATTTTCCTTAAAATAATCTAAAATAAGGCTATATTTACCATCTATAAAAACTGTTTCTACATTTATAGTATCTAGTAAAATTTCATGTCCATACTTTAAATCTTCTATTCTATACTGACTATCTAAACTAAAATACTTATTTATTATTTCTGGATCCTTATTGGCTAAAATTCCTGCCTTTATATTCTTATAACTTACTAAGGTATTTTCTACATTTTTAATCTTTACCCTACCTACACCTGCTTCATCCCTAAGGGAGTTAAAGTCCTTTAAATAAAGTTCTTCCATATAGGTCTTGGATAAATCCTCAATATAATCAGATAAAATCTTATCCTTGTCTAAATTATAAATATCTTTTATTTTTAGATTATTAAGTCCTGTAAGAATTAACAAGGAATCTCTTTCTTCTAAAAGCTCCTTCTCTTCAAATATCTTATATATACTTTTATAAACCTTTAAAAGAATAGTAAACTCGTCTTTTATATCCTGCCTAATATAACTTCCTTCTAATATATAGTCTAGTTTTTGATTAAGCAGCTGTTCAAAAGTAGAAATTCCTTCTTTTTTAAGAAACTCGACTAACTTCCTATATTTTTCACTTTCTAATATGGAGGATATTTTCAAATCCTTATAACTAGACCTTGCCTTAAAGTTTATATTTAAAACCTTATAAATTAATCGGGTCCTGTCCTCTATCTCATCACAGTAGATTCTATACTTGCTTAGGATAGTTTTTAATGCCTTCATACTATATTGGCCTAGGTTATAAATATCCTTTCTTTCTAAAAAAGCTAAAAAATCCTCAAATTCCTCCTCATAAAAAACCTTGTAAAGGGGCAGATTTTCCTTAAATGTTCTATACTTTTGATTTTTCCCATAGTGATCTAAAAGACCTACTACAAAAAGAATTCTTTCCCTAATACTTCCCCTGGACTCAGGATTATCTTCATAATAAGCATTTAAATCTAACTGCTTAAGTTGACTTAAATATTCTATATCCTTATCTAAAAGATATAGTTTAAATTCTTTAAAATTCTCTTCATAGAAAAGATCCTCTACCTTTATATGGGCTAGTTGATCTTTGTTTTTTATAATAAAGCTGTCTATGTTTTCTAAGTTTATTTGGTATAAATTGGAAATGCTAGTGACTTTAAAGCCATTTCTAGTAAACTCTTCAATAAGCTTAGTTTCATCTAAGTCTTGATTAAATAAGTTAAAGTTTTCTATTGGAATGTAGTTAAAGAAAAAATCTGATTCTATATTAAATAAAGTATTTAAGTTAGGTAAGTCTAGGTAATTATAATCTATATTTTTAAAGTTTCCCCTATCCTTATCTGTGTAAAGTAAAAGTGTTTTAAAGTAAAGCTTGTTTTTAATCATAGTTGTCCCGTATCTATTAATCTTAAATTGAAAGCCTCTTAATTTAAGCTCATAAACTAAAGACTTATCCTCCCCCGCATTTTTTATATAATTTTTCCTACCTAAGTCTATATCTGCCTTGTCCAGGTAAAGGTCTAATAGATTGCTTTTCATCATGGATGGATCTATCCATGTAGGTATCTTTATATAATCTCTCATATATATCCCCCTTAGCAAGTGTTAAATATAATAGTTTATTTTTTTACTATTAAGATTGCCTTATTATAATTATACTACAAAAGTGAATAATATAAAACTAGACTAAAAAAGCTAGTCTAGTTTTGCTTAGAATACATATTCTCATCTTCAATTTTACTTTCTTTTCTAACTATTATACTAAAAACACTTTTTAAATACTTACTTTCCTCTACATCAACTTCCAAACCCTTAGACATTAGAGAGCCTAGTATATACCTATCTAATCCAAAAGGATCTTCTTCACTAGTAAGATTCTCTATATCCTGCTTATCTACTATAACCGAATACTCCCCTAGTCTAATATGGTAAATTCCTTTTATACTAGAGCTAACAGCCAAACTATAGCTAGGGAATTCCCTTGATATTAAATCTGTTATATATAAAAGAAAGTCAATGCCTTCTAGTTCCTCTATTTTAAATAGCCTATCCATATATTCTTCTCTCACAAAATAACCTCCCAATTTTAGCACTAAAATAGAGAATACCATACTGACTTTTCCTTGTCAATACAGTATTCTCTGTAAATAAATTAACCCAATCCCCTGATTTGAGTTAAATAGGCTTAACTATTTTAAACTTACACCCTTCATTGGCCTAGCCAGGTTTTTAGAAAGTTCAGCTATTTTTTCTGGATTATCATAGTTTTCAGTTGCTTCCACTATAGCCCTAGCCATACCCTCTGGGTCTGATGATTTAAAGATACCTGAGCCAACGAAAATTCCATCACAGCCTAACTCCATCATAAGAGCTGCATCTGCCGGTGTAGAAATACCTCCAGCAGCAAAATTAACTACAGGTAAGGATCCATTTTCTGCCACATATACTACTAGGTCATAAGGGGCCTGCATATCCTTAGCAGCATTCATTAACTCTTCCTTTGGCATATTTTCTAACTTTCTAATTTCTGCCATAAGTGTCCTCATATGCCTTACTGCCTCTGCTACATTTCCTGTACCAGGTTCCCCCTTAGTTCTAATCATAGAAGCCCCTTCCCCTATCCTTCTTAGGGCCTCTCCTAAATTTCTAGCCCCACATACAAAAGGTGTATCAAACTTAGTCTTATCAATATGATAGACTTCATCTGCAGCTGTCAATACTTCACTTTCATCTATGTAGTCTGCACCAACAGCTTGAACAATTTTTGCTTCTGCTATATGCCCAATCCTAACCTTGGCCATAACTGGAATAGAAACTGCCTCTATTATTTCCTCTATTAGGGCTGGATCTGACATCCTAGCTATTCCCCCATCCTTAATTATATCAGCTGGCACCTTTTCCAAGGCCATTACAGCTACTGCTCCTGCCTTTTCTGCAATTTTTGCTTCCTCAGCATTTACTACATCCATTATTACTCCGCCTTTAAAGCTCTCATTGATTTCCTCAATTCTTTTACTCACCAGACTACCTCCTAAACTGTATTTTGTTTACAAGTACACTATAACATTTATACATACACTTGTAAAGTGTTTGTTTTTTTATTCTTGTATTGACAACTGTATATACACTTGTTACAATAAGTTCAATATAATTTTTATAGAAAGGGGTTTGATTTTAAAAATGGATAAGATTGTAGATGAAATTAAAAAACTAAAAAAAGAAAAAAACATTGCCATACTAGCCCACTACTATGTTAGGGATGAAATCCAAGAATTGGCTGACTACATAGGGGATTCTTTTTACTTAAGCAAAAAGGCCTTGGAATTAGAAGAGGAAACCTTGGTTTTTTGTGGAGTAAGCTTTATGGCTGAAACAGCAAAAATATTAGCACCTGAAAAAACTATACTTTTTCCTAATCATAAGGCCAAGTGTCCTATGGTAGATATGGCAGATAGGGAAAGTGTACTTAAAGCCAAGGAAAAGTATCCTGATAGCAAAATTATAAGCTATGTTAATTCATCAACTGAAATAAAGGCTCTTTCAGATGCTTGCTGCACTTCGTCCAATGCCTATAATATAGTCAAGAACATAGAAGGAGAGGAAATTATCTTTATTCCTGATAAACACCTGGGAAGTTTTATACAGGAAGAAGTAAAAGATAAAACTATAAGAGCTTGGAATGGCTTCTGTCCTTTCCATGATAGGCTAACCTATAATAATGTAAAAAATTTCTTAAATGATTTTCCAGGAAAGATTGAAGTTTTAGCCCACCCTGAATGTAGAAAGGAAGTTAGGGACTTGGCTGATTTTGTAGGTAGTACTAGCAAAATAATTAACTATGCTGGTGAATCAGAAAGTAAGGACTTTTTAATACTTACGGAAAAAGGTATTCTCTACCAGCTTAAAACAAGATATCCAAATAAAAATTTCCACCATTTAAATATTTACTGTGACCCTATGAAGGCTATTAGCCTAAAAGACCTTTATGAAAGTATGGCAGAGTCTAAGGGAGAAATTACCCTAGATGAAGAACTTAGAAGTCAGGCTCAAAAAGCCCTAGATACTATGCTTGAACTTGCCTAGGAGGTGAAGCTTTGAATTTACTATTAGTTGATGAAATAATAAAAAAAGGACTTATAGAGGATAACTACTATAGGGATATTACTAGTGAGGCTATTTTAAAAGAGGATAAAAAAGTAAGTGTGGATCTATTGGCCAAGGAAGAGGGAATCCTAGCTGGCCTAGAAGTTTTTAACAGGGTATTTTCATTTTTAGGAGACATTAAGGTGGATTCCTATAAAAAGGATGGGGACTTTATAAGGAACGGAGAAAAAGTAGGAAAAGTAAGTGGGTCTGCTGCTAAAATTTTAACCGGGGAAAGATTAGCCTTAAACCTTTTGCAAAGAATGAGCGGAATAGCTAG